>JAZRFX010000033.1:0-8132 GCA_045643845.1 Clostridia bacterium
CGCTTCGCTAATGAAATGGCAAACATCGCATCATTGCGAATGAAATGAGCAACATCATTATGCGGAGCATAACATCATATCGCCTGCGGTGGATGAAATCACTTCGTGATGAAATCCGACTTCGTCGGGATATTAAAGACGGATTTAATTTCATCCGAGCGTGGCGAGGATTTCATCGTGCTTTGCACGATTTCATTTGTTTGCAATTATAATAAAGAAACTGCTACGAAAACAGGGAGCAAAAACCCCCTTTTTTTATTGACAAAATCTCCCAAAAAAAGTATAATTATATTAACTAAAAAAACAAAGGGTGATTTATTTTGTATTGTAGAAATTGTGGAAAAGAAGTTCTTGACCAGGGTAAGTTTTGTCCCCATTGCGGAACTGCAACTGCCGCTCCTGAAAGCGCAGTAAAGCAGCCTGAAGCACCGCAGAGTGCTCCTTCACAGAGTGCTCCCCAGCAGCCTGTTCAGAACTTTGCACCGAAAAAGAGTGGTAAGGGTGCTATCATAGCGCTTATAATTGCTCTTATCGTGGTTGTTGTTTTTGGTACATTTATCGTTTTGGAAGCGACAGGCGTAACTGAAATTACAGGTTGGTTCGATAACGGTTATTCAGTATCGGAAAACGATGACGACGAAGAAGCCGAAGTAGAAAAAGACGAAGAAAAGGCTGACGAAGAGGAAGAAGAAGAACCTGCGGTTGAAGAAGAACCCGAGAGCGAATATTCCAGTGAAGATGCCAAGAAGGTTGCAGAGTTTGTAGAAACATACAGGAGCACTTACGAAGGTTCAGATGAAACCGGTACAAAATATATAAAAGCTGACGGCACAACTGTTATATTCGGATATAAGTTTTCCGTAGATCTTCCTGAAGATGCAACAACCAAACTTGCCGAAAATTTCCAAACCCCTGAAAAGGGACAAGAGCTTCACTCTTTGTTTGCTGAATTACAGGAAGAAGAGCCTGCAATAACATCAATTACTATTGAGTATCGTGACAAAAACGACGCATTGTTGTATTCAATGGCAGGTTAAACAAAACTTAAAAGCAGGGAGTTTAAAAAAACTCCCTGCTTTTTTATACGCAAAAGTTTAGAAGCATTTCCCCGTTTTACAGTCGGCGGCGATTCCTCCGCGGTAGCAAAGTTCGTTAGGGCATTTCCCTTTTTGAGTAAGGTCTATAATATTTTTGACCGTCGTTTCTGCAATATTTGAAAGCGCTTCCTCGGTCAAAAATGCCTGATGCGAGGTTACAATAACATTTGGCATTGAGATAAGACGCGCGAGGGTATCGTCCTCTATGATATGACCTGAAAAGTCTTCAAAGAAGAAGTCTGACTCTTCCTCGTACACATCGAGGCAGGCGGCGCCGACCTTGCGCGATTTGATTGCGTTTAAAAGTGCCTCGGCATCGACAAGCGCACCGCGGGAGGTATTTATTATAACGACGCCTGTTTTACATTTCTCAAGGCTTTTTTCGTCAATCAAATGGTCGGTTTCCTCGTTAAGCGGACAATGAAGCGAAATAATATCGCTCTTTGCAAAAAGTGTATCGAGGTCTACATAGCGGACTGTATCGCCGTTTTCAAGGTCCTGCGCGGGGTATTTGTCGTACGCAAGCACCTTCATACCAAATCCGCGGCATATTTCAACGAATACGCGTCCGATACGCCCCGTACCGATTACACCGACAGTTTTCCCGTGAAGGTCGAAGCCCGTCATACCATTCAGGCTGAAATTAAAATCCTTTGTCCTGATATACGCCTTATGAATACGGCGGATTGATGTAAGGAGCATCGCCATAGCGTGTTCGGCAACGGCGTATGGCGAATACGCAGGTACGCGAAGGACATGGATTTTCCCGAAAGCGTACTTCATATCCACATTGTTAAAGCCTGCGCAACGGAGCGCGAGTATCTCTATTCCCATTTCGCAGAGTTTATCAATAACAGCGGAATTTATCGTGTCATTTACGAAGGCGCAAACTCCGTCAAATCCGCGCGCGAGTGAGGCTGTATCCTCATTAAGCTTTGCTTCAAGATATTTGAATTTTATACCATTCTCCTCGCCGAACTTATCAAAAGACGGCTTATCGTAGGGTTTTGCGTCAAAAAAAGCTATCCTCATATTGTTCAATCCCTTTTCTTCTAATAATATAATTAGATTTTTTCCAAAAATCATCCTTAATATTCTTGCATATTATCGAAAAAGAGTATATAATAGCAAGGATGATTAAAAACTGAAAAGAGGTAAATTTTTATGACACTATTCGGTGGCGTTGTTCCTATAAATGGAATAACATTTTTAGTGTTCTGCGTTTTTGCAATCCTTGCAGTTGGCTATGCACTCGGCAGAATCACAATTAAGGGAATCTCTCTTGGCAGTGCAGGTGTTTTCCTTGCAGCATTGGTTTTTGGTTGTTTGTTTTATGGGGATCTCGAAGCACAGCTTCCCTCTTACACAACAAACGCACTTAAAATTGTTGAAAACCTCGGATTGATTCTTTTTGTTTCATCTGTTGGATTTATTGCAGGTCCCAAGTTCTTCAGCAATATGAAGAAAAACTTTACTTCATATGTACTTCTTGGTCTTGTAATTATATTGAGCGGTGCTATCGCTGCAGTTGCTTGTATTTATATCGGTAAGCTTATGGGCGAAACCGATATGACAAGATTAAGCGCAATCGTTTCAGGACTTTTCGCAGGTGCGCTTACATCTACTCCCGCGTTTTCAGCGGCAAAGGCGTCTGTTTCAACTCCTGAACTTGAACAGCTTGTTTCAGTAGGTTATGGTATCGCATATATTTTCGGTGTTATCGGCGTTGTGCTTTTCGTTCAGCTTATGCCCAAGCTTCTTAAGGCTAATATGGATGAAGAGCGCGCAAAGCTTGTTGCAGCTGAATCCGCAACAGCAAGTAAGAAGGATCACGGAAAACTGATTGACCTTGACGATTTTGGTATTGCACCGTTTGCTATCGCGGCAATTATCGGTATTTTCGTTGGTATGGTGAAAATCCCGCTTTCAGGCAAAGGTCTTGACGGCACAACATTCTCACTCACTACAACAGGCGGATGCCTTCTTGCATCTCTTGTTTTCGGTCACTTCGGAAGAATTGGCAAAATCAATCTTATGCCCTCTACAACAACTCTTAAAGTATTCAGAGAATTAGGTCTTGTCCTCTTCCTCACAGGTGCAGGTATTGCAGGTGGTGCAAGATTCATTCAGGAATTCAAGATTGACTATTTCGTTTACGGCGTTGCAATGACAATCTTCCCGATGATAATCGGATTTATCTTCGCTAAATACATACTTAAAATCAGTCTTCTTAACACACTCGGTTCAATCACAGGCGGTATGACAAGTACTCCTGCTCTTGGTACACTTATCCATGTTGCAGAAACTGAGGATGTTGCAGCAGCATATGCCGCTACATATCCCATCGCTCTCGTTGCAGTAGTATTTGTTTCACAGTTCATTATCATATTGTTCGCATAAAAGCGTGCCGCTTCCCCATTTCGCGTTCCAACTACATTTTATTATCACAAATGTAGCTCGGGATAAAATTGTATAAAAACAAATCCCTTGGGAAATTCCCAAGGGATTATTTTTATTCTTCAGTTGTTAAAAGCGTTACATTTGCTTCTTCAAGTTTTCTTCTGAAATCTTCATCCGCAATACTTTCAGTTACGAAATAGTCGAGGTCTTCAAAAGAAGCGAGTTTAGCAAAACCGATTCTGCCGATTTTTGTTTTTTCACAAACATAAATCTTCTTGCAGGAGGATGCCATCATACATTTTTTCATTGCGCATTCCTGCTCGTTACTGTCAAGAACGCCAAGTTCAGCGGTTACACCGCGGCTACTAAAAAAGATTTTGTCAGCAACATATTTTTCGCGGACACTGTCTTCGGCGATGCTTCCTACGAAAGAAGCATTCTCGCCTACCATACCACCTGTGCCGATAAGTCTTATATCAGGATTTTGTGAAATCTCCCTGATTGAATCAAGAGAATTTGTCACAACTGTTATATTCTTCATCTTCTTAAGCTCACGCGCTATGAAATATGTTGTTGTAGAGGCATCGAGGAAGATTGTATCGCCGGGGGAAATGAGGTCAGCTGCGATTGCGGCTACCTTTTCCTTCCCTTCTACATTTATCTTTCTGCGCTTCTCAAGTGACGGCTCGTGCTTGTTATCATCAATCGGCACGGCACCACCGTGAGTTCGAAGAAGCTTTTCCTGCTTTTCAAGTTTTTCAAGGTCGCGTCGGATTGTTTCTTCCGCTACACCAAATTCCAGGCTGAGCTTACTTACTGAAACGGCGCCCTCATCTCGTAATTTTTCAAGGATTTGCTGTTGTCTTTCGATTGCAAACATTTAAATTCTCCTTGCAAAGTTTATTTTTTGATGATAGTTACCATATCACCGTTTCGAAGACCTGCGCTGTTAGCATCATCGGTGTCAATATGCATTTCTACATTAAAGTCGTCACGCACACGAATCTGTACATCGTAGAATTTTGTAGTCTTTTCCTTACCGTGACAAACTACATCTACCCAATCGCCATCTTTGATGCCGTGCTGCTCGGCATACTGAGGTGTGAGATGGATATGACGATTTGCGATGATAACGCCCTCGTTAAGATATACGCTACCCTTGGGACCTACGATTACCATACGCTCGCTGCCCTTGATGTCGCCTGAAGGACGCACGGGAGGACTTACTTTAAGAATGAATGTATCAGTTCTTGATATTTCAATCTGAGTATCCTTACGCACGGGACCAAGCACACGAACCTTCTCAATCGCCTTGAGCGAGGGACCTACGAGTGTTACACACTCTTCAGCCGCGTATTCGCGTCCCATAAGGGTTTTCTTTTTGGTAAGTTCATATCCCTTACCGAAAAGAATATCAAGGTGCTCACGAGAAAGGTGAATATGACGCTGAGAAACGCCAATCTTTACCTCGCCTGTGTTGTTATATTCATTTGCAGCTTTTCTTACAAGGTTTTCTATTTCATTTATATTCATAGATATTACTCCTTTGGAGTTTTATATGTCGCTTTTATGCCTCAAGGTCGAAGAATTTCATAATTTCTGCGTGAGGTCTTGCAATTACTTCACAGCCGAACACTTCGCCGAGCTTTCTTGCATTTGTGCAACCCGCTTCAACGGATGCTTTAACTGCAGAAACTTCGCCTGTTACGATGAATGTAACAAGTCTACCGCCAAGACGCTTTTCAGTATGAATTACGCGAACATTTGCTGCCTTGAGCATTTCGTCAAGTCCGCTGATTGCGGCAACAAGGCCCTGAACTTCAACAATACCGATTGCGCTGTAGCTCTTGTCCTGATCCACAATGGGGGCTCTTTTACCGAGTTTTTTATTGAATTTATCGCGGTTGATATCAAGAAGATATGCCATAGGTTCTGTCTTGTCATCGGGATGAGCGATAACATGGGAAACAATATACTTCCCTTCACCTTCAGCATATTTTTTTGCAGCGGCAATCGCTGACTGAACCGCACTTGTGTCGCCTTCAATTTTGACTTCCATTACAAGAGGTGCAGGAACATCAGTTCTGATGGGACGGTTTCTATCAAAAGCAATTACTCGTACATCCGCAGTTTTTGCGCAAAGGTCTGCCACGCAAACTGCAGTTGTAAAGCTATATACTTCAATCATTCCTAATGCTTTCATTTAGCAAAACCTCTCTTATACAATATGAAATCCGTCAACCATTACACAGCGTCTTGCGCGTGTGAATGAATGAGCTGCTGTAAGGCCTTCGCCTGTAGGACCTGCAATTGTGAAGGTTGTGTAGCCTTCGCCGCCTGCACCGATACCTGCGTATGAGGGCGCATTCTTAACAAAGATTGTTGTTTCAACTTCACGAGCAAAGCGTGTAAGATTGTCAACATTCTTTGAATGGATGTGCGCGCTGTGGCGTCTGCCATTTTCAGCCTTAACACC
This sequence comes from Clostridia bacterium, assembly GCA_045643845.1. Taxonomy (GTDB): domain Bacteria; phylum Bacillota; class Clostridia; order UMGS1883; family UMGS1883; genus UMGS1883. The sequence continues at coordinate 5,974 of JAZRFX010000033.1, forward strand.
ATATTCGATAGCCTGATTGATATCATTTACGCGTACAATGGGAAGAATGGGCATCATAAGTTCAGTCTGCACGAAGGGATGGTTGAAATCTGTTTCGCAGATGATAAGTCTGGGATCAGCTTCAATACCGATTTCCTTGAGGAACTTACTTGCATCCTTACCAACAAACTTTTTATTGATAACATACTTTCCGTCTTTTTCGATGAGTGCTACCTTGATAAGCTTATCAATATCAGCACCCTTTACAAGATATGCACCGTTTTCAAGCATGCTTGCAATAAGCTTATCAGCAACGGATGAAACTACGAAGCATTCCTTTTCAGCGATACAGGGAAGGTTGTTGTCAAAGCTTGCGCCTGCAACGATATCAGCACCTGCTTTTTTGATGTCCGCTGTTTCGTCAACGATAACGGGAGGATTACCCTCGCCTGCGCCGATTGCCTTCTTACCTGATGAAAGAAGCATCTTTACAACGCCCGGGCCGCCTGTTGCAACAAGCATCTTGATACATTTTGCACTTACCATCTCGTCGGATGTTTTCATAGTGGGATTAGCCACGGATACTACAAGGTTTTCGGGACCGCCTGCTTCAAGGATAGCGCGGTTAACAAGGTCAACTGCAGTATTTGAAGTAAGCTTTGCACCGGGATGGGGATTGAATACAACTGCATTACCTGCAGCAATCATACCCATAGAGTTACAAATTACAGTTTCACTGGGGTTTGTTGAAGGAGTGATACTTCCGATAATTCCATAGGGAGCCATTTCAACAAGTGTAAGACCTGCATCACCTGTCCAAACCTTGGGATCAAGGTCTTCAGTACCTGGAGTCTTGTTAGCTACAAGCTGATGCTTGATAATCTTATCGCTTACTCTACCCATACCTGTTTCTTTAACGCCGAGTTCTGCGAGCATCTGCGCGTTATCGAGAGTATATTTACGGATTTTTTCAATCATCTTTTCACGCTGTGCAACTGTATAAGAACGGAACTTCTTATATGCAACTTCCGCTGCTGCAAGAGCGTCGCTCATCTCGTCAAATACGCCGAGAAGCTTCTTTTCCTTCTTATTCTGAACGCCCATTTCTGAAAGGACGCTTTCAACAATCTGGCTTATGTATTTTTCATCTACCATTTTTAATGCCCCCTACTATTAGAGAATATTCTTCCACAAATCCTGTGAAGGTCTGGGAATTACTACGCTGTCAAGATACATTCCGCCATCCTGACATTCTTTCTTTGCTTTTTCAATAGCCGCTGTAACTGCGCTGATACTACCTGTAACAAGCACATAGCTCTTACCGCACATACCACGGGCAAGTCGAACTTCAATAAGTTCAACCATTGAGGTTTTAACTGTATTATCCGCTGCAACAACAGCTGCCGCTGCGCTGTATGTTTCAAACACGCCGAGTGCCTCAACTTCGCTGACCTGAGTTGCGCCGCAGATAGCAGGAAGAAGATCCTTGTGCGGATTACCGAGCACGAAGCTGTCAATAAGCTTTGCGCTGTATCTTGTTGTGCAGGTGTCTACTGCCGCCTTTACCGCACTGATTTCGCCTGCAAAAACAACCATATATTTACCCGGACAAACTGTGCTTGCTTCAATAATTTCAACATCGGCTGTTTTTACGATTGTATCTGCAGCCTGCATACCTGTCGAAACAGTTGAGTATTCTACCATTCCTATCGCTTTATTCATTTAGGTATCATTTCCTTTCTGCAGATTTTATAACTATCATATCATTACTTACTTTAAGCACTTTTCCGTCCACGGGTGCGTGAATCGGAAGACCAAGTGCCTTTTCGGGAGCGTTTGCTATAATATCTCCCGCCTTTATGATATCGCCGTCCTTTACAGCAGCCACACTCGGTGCGCCGATGTTCTGACGAAGTGATATATAAAGGCTTTTAACCTTAACCTCTTTTTCAGTAAGAGGAGCAGGGTTATTATACTTTTCAAGATCAAGCTTCTTGCGAAGTCTTGAGGTTGTGAGTCTGCGCATTTCAAGTTCAGGACGAGGATGCGCTTCTATTTTCTCGGTATTTTTGATACCGTTTTTTGCAAGAGTCTGTTTTGCGACGCCGATAAGCGTTCTGGGATTAGGTCCCTGCTTGCAGGCTACCATTTCACAAAGTCCGCACTGCGAACAATATTGT
>JAZRFX010000034.1:0-2774 GCA_045643845.1 Clostridia bacterium
TTTCAACCTTCAAAGCTGTCGGGGAAATCCTCTTATCCCAGAGCGAATATAAGGAAACGAATGTTATCGGGGAATTATGCTTTGACCTTAATTTCGGTAGTGCGATTGTTCTTATCGACGGCGCACAAAAGGCATATTCTCTCGTTGTTAAGGGATGGAGTCATCCCGGAATTGATGCTCCGCAGACGGAGAGGATTATCCGCGGACCTAACGATGCCTTTTCCGAGCAGCTGCGCGAAAATACGGCGCTTATACGCCACCTTGTAAGGAATAAAAGTCTTATGTGCCGCGAATACAAAATCGGGACGATAAGCCAGACACCCGTTTCCGTGATGTTTATTGAAAATGTCGCAAACGCTTCTCTCGTCAAAGAAACGATGCGCCGTATTGAAGGAATTGAGGTTGACTACCTTTTTGCCGCTGCGGAGCTTGAGCAATATATAGAGGATAAATCCTTCACAACACTTCCGCAGTTTCTCTCTACCGAGCGACCTGACCGAGCATCACGCGCGCTTCTTGACGGCAGGATTGTGGTCTTGGTTGACGGCTCTCCGTTTGTTCTTATCCTCCCCACGAGCATTTTTGAGCTTAATGAATCGGCGGAGGACAATTATCTTCGCTATCCGTATGTGAATATGATTCGCGCGGTGCGTTGGATTGCTTTTTTGCTGTCGCTTCTTTTGCCAGGCCTTTATGTAGCGGTCGTAAGCTTTCACACGGAGCTTTTGCCGACGGGAATACTTATGTCCGTCATTTCAAGTCGTGAGCAGGTCCCCTTTCCCCCGCTTGTTGAAATTATCATAATGGAAATCTCGCTTGAAATAATCCGCGAGGCAAGCATCCGCGTTCCCGAAGCATCGGGAAGCACGCTGAGTATTGTCGGCGCTCTTATATTGGGGCAGGCGGCGGTGTCGGCAGGGATTGTAAGCCCGATATTGATTATTATAGTTTCCATCACGGCAATAGGCTCGTTTGCGACTCCTAATTATTACCTCGGTTTGTCGGCGAGGATACTTCGTTTCGTCTATATCTTTTTAGGCGCGGCGGCAGGATTTTTGGGGATAGTTTCTGGGCTTTTTATAAATATTCTTTTATGGACGGACACAAAATCAATGGGTATGCCGATGGGTGTTCCCTTTGCGCCCGTCACAAAGAAAGGCATGCCGACGGCACTTTTTATGCCTCCCGTATGGAAACAAAACGAGCGCGACGATTATGTGAATCCAAGACGAAAAGCAAGACAGTCCTTTATTTCCCGTAAATGGAGAGGGTGAGAAAATGAAAACAAAAAGCGGAAGCTTAAGTATCGCCATCATCTGCTCGTGCGCGATACTTTCAAAATATCTTGTAATTCTTCCCGAATATATGGTGAAATATGTCGGCAACGCCGCGTGGCTTGATATTCTTGCAAAAAGTATTATTGCGACGCTCTCTTTCCTTTTTGTGCTGTGGCTTTATAAGCCGTTTGCGCCGATTGGTTTTTCAGATGTATTTTCCCTTGCCGCAGGGAAATTCGGGAGCGTATTTTTCAGTTGGTTTTATACGATTACACTGACGATTTTCAACGCGCTTTTATTAAGACTTCTTGTAGAGGCGCTCGGAACTGTGATGGCAACTACTGCGCCTGATGAATTTTTCGCACTTTTTATCCTTATCCCCGTCTTTTTCGCGGCATACTGCGGAACGCGTGCTACAACGAACCTGAGCGCGATTATTTTCCCGCTTGTGATTGCGACAATAGTCACGGTAGTGCTCGCGCTTTTTCCGCATTACAGAGTGGATAATATCTTCCCCGTTTTCGGAAAAAGCACGAAAAATCTTGTAAGTGGTATTTTTGTAAAGCATTTCGGATTTCCCGAGGCGGTGCTTCTATTTTTCTTTGCGCCTATGCTGTCGGGGTATCGGGAAATCAAAAAAGCAGGGCTTATGACATTTCTTATAATCACGCTTATATCCGTCACATTCACGCTTGCGTATTGCCTGACTGTTCCCTATCCTGCATCGGAGAGCTTTTTCCTGCCATTTTACCAAATGACAAGGATGATAAAATCGGGCGCGTTTTTGCAAAGGCTCGAGCCTATTGTCGTTTTCGTCTGGACAAGCTTTGTTATGTGCAGTATGAGTATTCTTATAAGCGTCAGCGCAACGCTTATGGCGAAAAGTGATACGCGTGAGAATGCGAGTGCGTTTGTACCCGTGCTTACTATAATAACCTTTTTCGTGTCGATGCTTCCGCCCGATGAAAGCAGTGCGTTTTATATTTACGAGAAGCTTTTATCCTTCAGCACGGTGCTTTTCCCGACAATGCCCGTAATAATCCTTATCCTCGCGCGGATTCGCAGAAAGGGGAATTTATGAAAAAACTGATTGCGTTTATAATGGTTATTTCCCTCGGCGGTTGCGGATACGGGACAGATGTTGAAAATCAGGCGTTTGTCGTGGCGGTAGGGATTGACAAGGGCGGCACATTCCCCGTAAAGGCAACCTTCGTTTTCGCCGATCCGTCAGGCGGCAGCGATGAAAAGCCTGCATCCCCGAAGCCTGATATTTTGTCGGTCGAAGCACCGACGGTCTTTTCGGCTATCCGCAAAATTGACTCGATAAAAAGCAAGACTATAAATATGTCCCATGTGAAGGTTGTCGTATTCTCCGACAGCATTGCAAAAGACGGAGTTGGCGAATTTTTGTCGGGGTTTGCATCCTCGCGCGATTTCAGGCCGAACACCTATGTATGCATTTCAAAGGGCGATGCGGGAGAATATCTGAAAAAGGTA
>JAZRFX010000035.1:0-2933 GCA_045643845.1 Clostridia bacterium
AAACTTAACGGAACAGATGTCAGTATTATTTGTCCGTTACATGGACCTGTTCTTAACGAAAATCTGGGCTATTACATTAATCTGTATGACATATGGTCATCGTACAAGCCCGAAGAAGATGGAGTGACTATTGCATATACATCGGTTTACGGCAATACTAAAAAGGCAGTAACTGCACTTCAGCTTGTTTTGCAGGAAATGGGCGTCAAGGTAGTTGTGAATGACCTTGCCCGCTGCGATATGGCGGAAGCCGTTGAGGACGCTTTCCGCTACGGAAAAATCGTTCTTGCGACCACGACCTATAACAACGATATATTCCCGTTTATGCGCGAATTCATCAATCATTTGACCGAGCGCAATTTCCAGAATAAAACCGTTGCACTTATCGAAAACGGCTCGTGGGCACCTACTGCGGCAAAGACAATGAAAAATATGCTTGAAGGGTGCAAGAATATAACCTTTACCGATACAACGGTTAAGATTATGTCCGCGCTCAATGAAGAAAGTGAAGCACAGCTCGTCGCACTTGCGAAAGAGTTGTTGAAATAATTATATTTACAGGAGGAATTTGTTATGAAAAAGTATGTATGTGACCTTTGCGGTTGGGTTTACGACGAAGAAGCAGGCTCTCCCGAAAATGGTATTGCTCCGGGTACAAAGTTTGAGGATATCCCCGAAGATTTTGTTTGCCCCCTCTGTGGAGTAGGTAAAGACCAGTTCAGCGAAGAATAAGAAAAAAGCTGTGGCAAAATGCACTGTCATTGTCATTCTGAGGAATTTATGACGAAGAATCTCTTTGCGTGACTGTGCAATTGCCCCAGCTTCTTTACATAAAGGAATGTTTTTATGGAAATGGTATTACTCACAGCGCTTGGTGTCGGCGGTGCTACAATCATTGGCGCTGTAATAGGCTTTTTATTTAAAGAAATATCGCATAAATTTTCAGATATCGTCCTCTCTTTCGCGGCAGGCGTAATGCTTGCCGCGGGGGTATTGGGACTTGTTGTTCCGTCGCTTGAATACGGCGGAAAATACGGGATTATCGTAACCGTAGCAGGAATTTTTGCAGGTGCGCTCTGCCTTAATTTAGTGGATAAACTCGTACCGCACCTTCATAAGCTTATGGGCTCGGATACCGAGGCGCACAACAACGCCGATTTAAGCAAAGTTCTTTTGTTCGTTATGGCAATTGCGATTCATAACCTCCCCGAAGGTATCGCGGCAGGTGTGGGCTTTGGCTCGGGCGATGTGAATCAGGCGCTTTTGGTTGCAGGCGGTATCGCGCTTCAGAATATCCCCGAAGGTATGGTTATAATCGGTCCGATGCTTGCATCAGGCGTAAAGCCTGTAAAGACCTTTATTTGCGCTATGCTCACAGGCGTTGTCGAGGTTGTCGGCACGCTTATCGGCTATTTTGCAGTCAGCATTTCGACAGCTATTCTTCCTTTCGCACTCGCGTTTGCAGGCGGAACTATGCTCTATGTAATAAGCGACGAAATGATTCCCGAAACCCACGCTCACGGAAGCGAGCGCGGTGCAACCTACGCACTTCTGGTAGGTTTTTCGGTTATGCTTGTAAGTGACTTTCTTTTAGGATAAGGTGAAAATTATGTACGCTCAGGACTCTTTTGGAAAAGTGAATAAAATTGCAACCCTTGTAAAAGAGCAGGGCGGTACAGCATACTTTGTTGGCGGATTTGTCCGCGACAGACTGCTCGGTATAGAAAACAAGGATATCGATATCGAGGTGCACGGAATCACTCCCGATGCGCTTGAAAAAATACTCGATAGCGTTGGTACACGCATCGAAATCGGCAAAAGCTTCGGCGTTTGCAGCCTTTGCGGAACAAATATTGATATCGCTATGCCAAGACGCGAAACGGCAATAGGAATCGGCCACCGCGACTTTAAAATAGATGTTGATCCCTTTATAGGAACCATGAATGCGGCAAAAAGGCGCGATTTCACAATAAATGCACTTATGCAAAATGTGCTGACGGGCGAAATTGTTGACCATTTCGGCGGAAAAAAGGATTTGGAAGAAAAAACACTTCGTCATGTAAATGATGATTCGTTTTCCGAAGATCCTCTCCGCGTTTTAAGAGCGGCGCAGTTTTCGGCAAGGTTCAATTTCGACATCGCTCCCGAAACAATGGCGCTTTGCAGTAAGATAAAGCTTGATTCGCTTTCGTCGGAGCGCGTTTTCGAGGAACTTAAAAAAGCTCTTTTGAAAGCGGAAAAACCCTCGCTCTTTTTTGAGAATTTGCGAAAAATGGGGCATCTTTCGTATTGGTTCCCCGAGGTTGAAAAGCTTATCGGCGTTTTGCAAAGCACAGTCTATCATAAAGAGGGCGATACCTATACACATACCCTGATGGTGCTTGACGAGGCGGCGAAAATGAGAAATGCAGTAGACGAGCCTCTCTACTTTATGATTTCGGCGCTTGTGCACGATTTCGGCAAAATTACAGCCACGAAATTTTATAACGGCAACTACCACGCGACAGGTCACGAGGAGGCAGGCGTGCTTATCGCAGGCGAGCTTTTGCGCCGTATTACAAACGAAAAAGCGCTTATAAGCTATGTCCTCAATATGACTCTTTACCATATGAAGCCGCGTATGCTTGTCGAGGATAATTCTTCAATCAAAGCGACAAACAAAATGTTTGACCAGTCCGAAAATCCGCGCGACCTTATAAAGCTTTCGCTTTGCGACGGACTTGGAAAAATTCCGCAAAAACCTATAGCGCACGCGGAAACATTTTTGAATAAGCGCCTTGAAATTTATAACGAATATATGTCGCGTCCCTATGTTATGGGGCAGGACCTTATAAATGCAGGTATGACACCTGGGAAGGAGTTTTCCGAGCTTCTTGCCCTTGCACATAAAATGCGCCTTGCGGGTGTTATGAAAGAAACCGCTCTTTCAATGG
>JAZRFX010000036.1:0-2377 GCA_045643845.1 Clostridia bacterium
TGCGCCGCGAAAACGTAACGGCTTTATCGGAAGCCCACATAAAAACTGCGCCTGAAAGAAAACCAGCCGTAGCGACAAGATAAGCGGGCAATTTTGAATTTATCTGCGCCCTTTCTATCGCAGGGGCGAGGAGCGACCAGAAGCTTGCTGCTATCATAACTCCTGCGGCAAAACCCATCATAAGATTTAAAAACCGCGCGGAAGGAGATTTAAAAAAAAGAACGATAGCACTGCCGAGCGCCGTCACAAACCAGGTTCCGAGCGTGGCGCATAGTGCCATCAATACAAACTCATCCATAAAACACCTCCATTATATTATATTTTCTATGGATGAAATTTGCGCTAAACCGATTGACGAAAGGAAAAGAGTGTAGTATAATAATAAAGAATTTGTAATTGGAGGTAAAAATTATGTTCCGTACCAGATTTATCGTAGCAGACAGCAAGGCAGAGGCAGGCGCCCTTGCAGCTGATATTTTCGAAAACCTTATAAACACAAAACCCGCGTGTGTGCTCGGCCTTGCAACAGGCTCATCACCGCTTCCCATTTATGCTGTACTTATCAAGCGCGAAAAGGAAGGAAAGATTGACTTCTCACGCGTTCGTTCAGTAAACCTTGACGAATACAAGGGACTTGCTCCCGATCATGAGCAGAGCTATCGCTATTTTATGCAGGAAAACCTTTTCAACCATATTTCAATTAAGCCTGAAAATACAACTGTTCCCGACGGTCTTGCGACAGATGTTGATGCAATGTGCAAGGCTTACGAAGAAAAGATTGAAGAGTGGGGCGGCGTTGACCTTCAGCTCCTCGGTATCGGCCACGACGGACACATCGCTTTTAACGAGCCCTGCGACCATTTCCCCAAGTATACTCACGAGGGTAAGCTTACTGATATGACTATCGAAGCTAACAAGCGTCTCTTCAATTCAATCGATGAAGTTCCCAAGGGTGCATTCACAATGGGTATCGGTACAATTATGAACGCAAAGAAAATCGTTATGATTGTAACGGGCGCAGATAAGAAGGAAATTCTTAAAAAGTCTTTCTGGGGCGCTGTTGATCCGCAGATTCCCGCGTCAATCCTTCAGTTCCATCCTGATGTGACTGTTATATGCGATAAAGAGGCTTATCCCTTTTAATTGGGCTTGATTAAGAAGCGCAGACCGCAAAACGCGGATAGATGTTATTGATGATTTTGTTTAAAAAACTAAAGTCCGACAATAGTTCTTTTATCGCTTAATGTAGAAATCCGTCTTTCAGACGGATTTCTTTTTTTGTGCGTTTTGCTACGCACAAACTTCACCCGCGGAGTATCTATATACACCTACGGGTTCAGTTTGTGTGTTCTACACTCCTTTCTCTACGCCCAAGGGCTTGATTAAAAAGCGCAGTCAACAAAAAAAGGAAAATCGCAATTGCGATTTTCCTTTTTAATTACTTTATATCTTCCACTACTTTTTCAGGTGCTTCTAAAAGCTGTTCAGGATTAGCAAGAATTCTCTTAAGCTTCTTAAACGCTGACGCGTAATAGTGACCGTCACAAATTCTGTCGTCGCACATGAAAGTGATATCCATTACACGGCGCTTTTGTGTTGAACCGTCTTTATCAATATAATACTCGGTTCTTTTTGCACCCATTGCGATAAACATCGGCAAATTACCGAAATCGTACAAGTGGTGGAATACGGGAGGCATACCGAGTGAACCCATATTCGTTATGAAGAGCGAGCCGTGGAACGGAGAAAGCTTCGTAAGAACGCGGGGAAGAAGCCCGAAATAATCAAGCATCTTGAGGAATGAAACCGTTGTACGAAGAAGAATTCGGGGAAGCTTCATAAGCCATCTTATAAAGAAGTCCATATTGTTCTGGTCGCCTTCAGCCTTATTCTTTTCGATTTCGCTCGCAAGATTTTTGTAAACATCTTCAAGTGTATCGCTGGGATCAGCTTCAAGCTTAACAATAGTTTCAGGAGCGTTGAGCTTGAGCTGTTTTTTGATAACCATACATATTTCAATGCCGTTACGCGCATAAACCCTTTGCCCGCGGATGAATCTGTTTATCCCTGGGAGCTGTGATACAGTACGCACATACGCCGCCATAAAGACGTGTATCATACCGAGCGAGTCCATACCTTTTTCTCGCTGCTCACAAATAAGAGTTTCTATTTTGTCAATATCAATAGTTGCGGAAAAACTGTTCGCGGAGCCTACTCTGTTAGACATTATGAAAGGGGATACCGCGTCCATGGGCATACCGCTTTTGATTCTTCTACCTTCTTTTTTCGTCATTATTATAACACCCCATTTTATTACACTATAACACAAAAGACATAAAAATTCAAGAAAAAGTAACAAACAGTTCATATCTTTTTT
>JAZRFX010000037.1:0-3514 GCA_045643845.1 Clostridia bacterium
TCAAGAACGTTTTCAAGTCCTTCAAGTCCTTGGTTGTCACTACCTGTAAACCCGATAACCTGTGCCGCAAGAGAACCATAGGGATAGTAACGCTTTGAATCTTCTTCAAAGTGGATACCCGACAGATTCTTGCTTCTGATAACATCGGCGGTACTCTTCTCAACCTGCTTTGCAATTACCACAGACTGTCTGTTTGTGCGGGCTATCTGTGTTCTTACGGTTTCCGCATCTACACCGAGAGTTTCCACAAGCACACGGACTACTTCTTCTGCATTTCCGCTTTTTTCTATTTCCTGAGGATTTATCGTTACTCTTTCCGCAGAAGCACTCTGGGCAAGGACCTTCATATTGCGGTCATATATGTTTCCGCGCTTGGCGCTGATTACGCTGTCGCGGGTCTGCTGTTCTGCCGCCATACGGCTGTATTCTCCACCGCGTACAAACTGAATCCACGCAAGTCTTATCACAAGAACCAATACGCCGACAAGGAACAGATACATCAGCACTCGTATACGCTTTTTAATTGATCTTGAAGGCATATTTTTACTCCTTTTCCAAAATTTCGTGGTTATTTTCCATAATTCTAACCTGTTTTTATAAACACAAAAAGGGATTTGGCAAAAACTGTATCGCCACTTCCCTTTATTATATTAATATAAGTATTCCAGTATGACCGATATGCGATTAATGAAAGCATTCCAAGAGCTGCTTTCTTCCACCTGCAGAACTTCTCCGTTATCAGTATTTCCCAGAGCGATGTACTCAATCTGGTTCTTTGCCGGAGGCTTGAATCCAAGCCGCTGTGCTTCCTGCTCAATTTTCTTGGGATCGAGGTTTCCTTCCGCCTTTACCTGTGTTGCTATAAGCTTGGCGCTGAGAAGCTCGTTTTCCTCTTTGAGATGTGCAAGTTCGTTGTATTCAGCAGTTATGTTTGCATATCCTACCAGAACTACGAAAGCCATTACAAAAGCCGTAAGCATTGCACCTACTACACGCTTCTTTATTTTCAGGACTTTCTTGCGGTCTGTTTTAGCGGTGCTCTTCTTTACAGACTTCGCTTTTGTCGATCTTTTCTTTTTAGAAAAGTCGTGCACATTGTATTCAGTTTTTAATGCACTTGAACCGTCTGTATACATCAGCACTGCTCCTGTTAGATTATTTTTTCAACAGCTCTTAATTTACTGCTCCTTGCACGGGGGTTGTCCGTAACTTCGCTGTCTGTGGGAACTATCGGTTTACGCGTAATGCTTTTCACCGAAGGCTTGTTACCGCAGACACACACGGGAAAATCCTTCGGGCAGGTACATCCCTGCTGAAGAGAAGCGAAAGTAGTTTTTACTATTCTGTCCTCAAGAGAGTGGAAAGTGATTATTCCCATCTTGCCACCTTTTTTGAGAAGCTCCGCCCCGTCGCGAATTGCCTGTTCCAGTATTTTGAGCTCTCCGTTGACCTCTATCCTGATTGCCTGGAAAGTACGCTTTGCAGGATGGGGGCCGTCCTTCCTCGCTGAAAGAGGAATTGCTGCTTTTATGATATCCACAAGTTCGAATGTGGTTTCTATTTCTTTCTCTTTGCGTCGTTCAATTATGAAATCAACGATTCTGCTTGCCCAACGCTCTTCTCCATAAGAGGAGATTATTTTGAAAAGTTCTTCCGAAGAGTAGGTGTTTACCACCTCTTTTGCAGTAAGGGTGTCGCGGTTGTCCATACGCATATCAAGGGGTGCATCGTGCATATAGGAAAACCCTCTCTGCGCATCGTCAAGCTGTGGTGACGATACGCCCAGATCTGCAATGATTCCGTCGAACTTTTCTATGCCAAGATTTTTGGCTATGTTTTTTATATTTGAAAAGTTATCGTGTACCGCGGTGAAGCTTTTTCCTTTGAAACGCTCGTTAGCATTTCTGATTGCTGTTTCATCACGGTCTATGCCGACAACTTGTCCGCCACGCTCTAAAATCAGAGATGTGTGTCCGCCGCCACCCAATGTAAAGTCGGCGTATATTCCGCCGGGCTTAACATCTACGCTGTCAACGGTTTCGTTCAAAAGAACAGTAACATGGTTGAATTCCACGATGCTACCTCCTATTTATCAGAAGCTGATTTCTTCGAGGCTTTCAGCAGCTTCTTCAACAGTCATCTCTTCTTCACTCTGGGAATATTCCATCCAACGCTGTGCATCCCAGATTTCCACACGCTTACTCACACCGATGATAACAACTTCCTTTGTAAGAGCTGCATATTCACGATGAGGCTGCGTGATGAGAACCTTGCCCTGCTTGTCCGGTTCGCCCTCGGCTGCACCGGAGAGGAATGTTCTCTGTAAGAAACGGGCACTCTTCTGATTAGAAGGAAGCTTGCTGAGATTGTCTGCAAGCTCTTCCCATACATCCATAGGATATACAAACAAGCACCCTTCAAATCCCTTGGTGATCATGAACTGTTCGCCAAGCTGTTCCCTGAACTTTGCGGGGATAATTACTCTGCCCTTTGCGTCAATATTATGTGAGTACTCGCCTACGAACATCCATTTCACCTCCACTTTGTTGCACTTTTATGCACTTTCCTACACTTTGAGTATATTTTACTATACATTTGCCTCGATTTCAATACTTTTTTAAAATTTTTTTGAGTTTTTTTATGTTTTTACAATATCATCAAAATATGGAAATTGATGGGAGTTAGGGCACTATATTTTGTGAACAAAAAAGAAATCCTGCAACAAAATTTTGAAAAAATTGTTTCAGGATTGTTAAATGAGGTGTTTTGTGGGAAAAACTGCTTGCTTTTTTCTCAATTTTATATTATAATGCACTTTGTTGATTCAAAAACAAATTAAACTACGGGGTGTAGCGCAAAAAGGTAGCGCGCCTGCTTTGGGCAACACATCCGAGCGCATCCTGTGGATGAAAAAGCGAGGATTTGTTGAGGCAGCGGTCGAAATTGCGTGAGCGTATGCGAGCAAACAATTTCGCAAACCGCAACGAGGCGGCGTAGCCGAGGATGCCGCGGCAGCCTGCTTAACATTTTTAAACAACTTAATATTATACTACGGGGTGTAGCGCAGCTGGTAGCGCGCCTGCTTTGGGAGCAGGATGCCGCAGGTTCAAGTCCTGTCACTCCGACCATCAAAACACAGTTGGTGCTTTTGCATTGACTGTGTTTTTATATTCAAAAGGACTTGAACCTTAAGAAGGCAACGAGCGTCAGGAAAACGATTGATAATCGTTTTTAGCGAAGTTGGTGCGTAGACGGGTACTGCAAACGAAGTTTGCGGTCGTCAAGCAGGTAGGATGCGAAGCAGCCGTGTCCTGTCACTCCGACCAAAAAAATACAGTCGGTGCTTTAGCATCGGCTGTATTTTTTATTATTGAAAAGGACTTGAACCCGCGCAATCGTAACCAACACAAAAAAGACCAAGGCATTCGCCTTGGTCTTTCTTATTTTCTATTCCTATTCTATTATTCAGCCATTGCTTCAATACGGCGAACACCGCTTGAGCTTGACTTTTCCT
>JAZRFX010000038.1:0-4293 GCA_045643845.1 Clostridia bacterium
ATGTTGTTATTCGACTGATACAATGTAGTAGTAAACACTTTGTCCGCCATTTGCTACAAGTATATCTGCATCGGGGAAGATTTCTTCAATTGCATCCGCAATTTCCTGCGCGCTTTCCTCGGTTTCACCTTCGCCATAGTAGAGCGTGATAATCTCGCTGTCCTCGTCCGCAATCTGTTCTACAAGCTCTACAGTCGCTGTGTGAATGTCGGCAGTTGCGGAAAGGATGTGTCCGCCTGAAACGCCGATGATATCGCCTTCATGGATAACCTTGCCATCCATTTCAGTATCCTTTACGGCGTGAGTGACATTACCGCTTATAACATTTGCCATAGCGCCTGTCATATTTCTTGTATTAGTTTCAGCGTCAGCTTCGGGGGAGAAATTCATCATCGCGCAAATACCCTGCGGAATTGTTTTTGATTCGATAACAATTACCTTACAGTCGGCAATTTCAGCCGCCTGCTGTGCCGCAAGGACAATGTTCTTGTTGTTGGGAAGAACGAAAACTGTATCCGCATTAGCTTCGTTTACGGCATTTAAAATATCTTCTGTGCTGGGGTTCATTGTCTGACCGCCGTGAATGATATTTGTTACGCCAAGCTCGGTAAATGCAGTGATAAGTCCTTCACCGTTTGCAACTGCAACAACGCCGACAGCCTTATGCTCGCTCTTCTTTGACGCGGGCTTTTCTTCAGCATTTATGATATCAGTATGCTGCTCGCGCATATTTTCAATCTTGATATTAACCATTTCACCGATTTTAACTGCCTGTTCAAGCACAAAACCAGGATGATTTGTATGAATATGAACCTTTACGATATCATCCTCGTCAATTACTATCATACAGTCGCCCTTGGGTTCAATGGCGTTTCTCATCTTATCAGCGGATATTTTCGCATCATACTTATTTATAATAAATTCAGTACAGTACGCAAATTTGATATCTTCGGTGCTGATACTGCTCTGCGCGGGCTTATTGGCAGGTGCAAATCCCTGATCCTTAAGAGCAATTTCTTCGCCGCGGATAGCGGCAAGAAATCCTTCGAAAATGAATACGAGGCCCTGACCGCCTGCGTCAACAACGCCTGCCTGACGAAGCTGAGGAAGCATCTCCTGAGTTTCTTTGAGAGCCACGCTCATGCCTTCATAAACCTTTTCCATAAGCTCGAAAGCGTCATCGCCCTCATAGGCTTCAGCCGTTTCAGCTGCAGCACGGATTACTGTAAGGATAGTGCCTTCAGTAGGCTTCATAACTGCTCTGTATGCAGTATCACAACCGCTGCGGAGTGCCATTTTCATTGCCGCTGCATCTATGCTTTCGGGATTTTCAATCTTTTTGGAAATACCGCGGAAAATTTGCGACAAAATAACGCCCGAGTTACCGCGCGCGCCACGGAGAGTCGCTTTCGCAACTGCATTTGCAACTTCAGTTACATCGTTTGAAGAAATTTCTTCAACACCGCGGGCTGCATTTATAAATGTAAGCGACATATTTGTACCTGTGTCGCCGTCGGGAACGGGGAATACATTGAGAGCGTCAACCAGATCGCGGTTGTTGCTCAGATTATTCGCACCTGAAATTATCATTTTAGATAACAACGATGCATCTATAATTTTAGTCATAATAATCCTCCAAATTAAACCGATAGGCTCAGGCGTTTGTTACGCGAATACTTTCAACGAAAATATTAACAGCCTTAACATCCATACCGATAAGTTCAGAAAGGCGATATTTTACACCGTGCATAATGCTTTCGCAAATAGCGTTGATGTTAACACCATACTGAACAACTATATACATATCTACTGTGATTTCGTTATCTTCAATAGATACCTTGATACCTTTTGCAAGATTGGAAGGTTTAAGCAAACTTACAATGCCATCCTTGGGGCTTTTTATAGCCATACCAACTACGCCATAGCAACTTGTAGCGATAAGACCTGCTGCGTTGGCGATTACATTGTTTGAAATAACTATGTTACCATATTTGGTTTCTGATTTTGCTGCCATAGAAGCAACCTCCTTTTATACTAACCTATATTATACCTCAAAATCGTATAGAATGTCAAATGTTTCTGCTCGGCAAAGATTTATCAGCCGTAAAAAGAATAATTTGTCTACTCTCTTTAATATCTTCGAAAAGAGAAATAGTATTCTTTTTCCTTTCTTCATCATACTGCAAAAACGGCTGATCAAGTATGACGGGACGCATATTTTCGCCGAAAATCATATCAATCAGCGCAAGACGAAGAGAAAGGTAAAGCTGGTCGATTGTACCGCCTGAGAAAAATCCGCTTTCTCTCGGAATAGTGCTTTCAACGCTTACTGAAAATTCTTTGCTGCAAAAAATTCTCTCATATTTCCCGCCCGTAATCCTGCTAAAATATGAGGATGCCTTTTTATTAAGCACAGGGGTGAAATTCTTTTGCATATTTTCGTATGCACAGGAGAGCGCCTTTGAAACAAGACTGATAGTGCGAAGCTTCTTTTCAAGAATTTCTTTCTCTTTATAAAGCTCGTTTATATCTCCATCATTGCCTTCAGCAGTGATTTTAAGAGTTTCTTCACGGATTTTCATTTCCATAAGCTTCTTTTTTGAACTTTCAAGCTCATCTTTCTTGCGAGAAAGATTTTTCTCACTTATTTCTTTTTCCGAAATAAGTTTTTCTTTTTCTTTTGTAAGCTTTTCAATTTCAGCCTTGTTGTTTTTTCCTTTTGAAAGAACGAGAGATGCTACAAATAAAACAAAAGGGATTATAGAGAGTTTTATGCTGATAAAAACAGTTGCAAAAAAGATAACAAGAAAAATCAAGGGAATAACATAAGATGTTTTCTTTTTTTCCATTTCTTCAAGTCTTCCCGATATATGTGCAACCGAGGATATGTAATCCGTTTTTGAAAGAGAAGAAATTTCCTCTTCAAACGATTTTACTTTTTCTTCCTCGCTTAAAATAAACCTATGAAGATTTGAAAGCTCCGTCTCGGCATTCTTTTTTAATTCAAGTGATTTTTGGGAATCCGCAATCTTTTTGGTGATTTCCGAATATAGGCCACCACTACCACGCTGCGGCTGAATTTCACGGCGCAAGGAGTCGAGAATCTTTTGCGCTTTTTCAAAGCTTACACCCTCATCTCCGCCTGAAGAAAGGTTTGAAAGCTTCTGCGCGATTTCATCATTTGCGCCCTCAAAACTGCTTCCAAGCTGTTTTATGCACAGCGTTTTAAGGAAGGTATCAGCACCAGCGCCGACAATTTCTTCGGGAGAAATTGATAATTCCTCACCACTTTCCGCGTTATGAATATGAAGCACATCGTACTTTTTAACATTTCCTGCTTTTCGATAGATGCTTATGCGTTCTTCGTTATCAGTCCTGATTATCATCTTTCCTTCGCATACGCCACCGTCCCAAGGAGTGTATTTTTCGCGCAGGGAAAGTGCTTTCGTACGGCTTTCTCCAAATCCGTAAAGCATCGCATAAATAAAGCTTATAACGGTGCTTTTTCCGCTTTCGTTGTCGCCGTATATGATATTAAGACCGTCCGTAAAATCAATGGTTTTGTTTTTTAATTTTCCAAACGAAATAATTTCAAGTCTTTCTATTTTCATAACGCTTCCTCCATAGCAGGAATTTTGCCTGAAAGCGCATCAAGTCCTGCTTTCGCCGAGAGGATAAATTCTTCTTCGCTTTGACATAATTTGCGTAATTCACGCAAAAATTCTCCGCGTAGGCTTTCTTCTTTTTCGATAGAATCAAAGTCGTACGCAAGCGAAGTATTATCAAAAATATCTATAAAAAATGCCTTGTCCGAAAGCGATTGCTTTATGAATGGGATATTTATTTCATCCGCATATTCTCCTACAAGTGTAATGCGGTAGAGGTCGCTTTCATTTAAAATTTCGGTAATTCCTGCGATAATATCGTGCGTTTCCTGAAGAGTGATATCGTACGAGATATTATGGTAATGCCTTTTTGAAAGTGAAACGGGGGAGAGCTTTATCTCATTTTCATCGATTTCAGCATAAATGAAGCCTGTAGTTTTATCATCGCCGAAGCTGTGCGGCTCACTCGTGCCGCTGTATGCGCACTTGACATTTCCAACCTTGAAAATTTCTCCGTTATGAATATGCCCGAATGCCGCATAGCGTACGGGGAGTGAAGAAAGCACCTTTTCACTTATGGTATTATAATCGCTCGAGGGGACAGTGTCCCCGTGAAGACATATTATATTTATCTTACTTTCATCAAAAAAGCATTCTTCAAAAGTCGGCTCGGTCATATTTGAACTGT
>JAZRFX010000039.1:0-3047 GCA_045643845.1 Clostridia bacterium
CAAGAATAATGAGCGAATTCATAGAAGAAAATAAATAACAAAAAGAGCAGATGTTTACAAACATCTGCTCTTAATTTTGCATTTTGCATTCCGCATTGTGCATTTGAATTCACTCATCCTCCGGAAAACTACCATTCAAAAACCACTCAGGTACAAAGCCCGACGGATAAATCTCCCTTTCCTCACTCTCCACCACCTGTGCGCCCATAAGGGCGATTGGCGGAAGCGCGCTTTTCGGCACAACATAGGTTATATAGCACATTTCTTCATTCATATTTACCACCTCAATAGGCATTATATTATAGGAATCACTTAAATATTGCCTTTTTTGAAAAAAGGGTGTATAATAAACTGATGAATGTAATCGAAAGGTTTTGAGTATATATGTTAAATAAGATAAAAAATGAAGCAAAAGAGGCTGCCGAAAAGCTCGTCCTTGCGGCAAATCTTAAAAAAGGCGACATAATGGTTGTCGGCTGTTCTTCGAGCGAGGTTTGTGGCGACAAAATCGGCACAAACAGCAGCGAGGGCGTAGGCGAAGTGCTTTTTAATGCTATAAACGAGGTTTTATCCGCAAAAGGAATCTTCCTCGCGGCGCAGTGCTGTGAGCATCTTAACCGCGCTGTAGTTATAGAGCGCGAATGCCTTGAAAAATATAACCTTGAAGAAGTCTCGGTAGTTCCTCAACCCAAGGCAGGCGGCTCATTTGCCACCGCTACATACAAGGGGTTTGAAAACGCTGTTGTAGTTGAGGAAATAAAGGCGCACGCAGGTATCGACATCGGCGGAACTCTTATTGGTATGCATCTTAAAAGAGTTGCAGTTCCCGTCCGTCTTGATATAAAGAAAATCGGCGAAGCTCCCATTATTTGTGCAAAAACCCGTCCTCGACTTATCGGCGGAGAGCGCGCCGTATATAATATGGTAGAAGATGTTAAAAGATAAGGTGTAACTTATGGTTAGAGAGAAAAAGGCCCCATCCTTTTTAATGAATGTACTGACAATAATATTTGCGCAGATAGCCGTTAAACTGCTTGGATTCGTTTATCGAATGGTTATTACCAATATCGACGGCTTCGGCGATATCGGTAACGGCTACTACAATTTCGGGTACCAGATTTACACGCTCCTTCTTGCGATAAGCTCAATCGGTATTCCCAACGCTATTTCGAAGCTCGTTTCCGAGCGCTGTGCACTTGACGATTTCCGCGGTGCTATGCGAATTTTCAAAATTGCGCTCGTGCTTTTCTTGTGCATCGGCGGATTTTTCTCGGTTGCGATGTTCTTCGGCGCGGAGTTTATTGCGACAACAATTCTTGACGCACCGCTCGCCGTCTATACGATAAAGGTATTGTCGCCTGCGCTCCTCTTTGTGTCGGTTTCATCCGTAATCCGCGGATTTTTCGCAGGTCAGCAAAATATGAAGGCGACAAACACAAGCCAGGTTTTAGAGCAGTTCTTAAAAAGCTTATCCACAATTTTAATCGTACTTGCAATGGTTGGCTCAAAGCCCGAATTTATGGCGGCAGGCGCGACACTTGCAACAACAATTTCAACATTTTTAAGCGTTTGTTACCTTTTTATATTCTACGGCGCGAATCACAAGGATATAAAGGAAAAGGTTTCAGCCGCTCCCGAAATAAAAATCACAGGTTCTTTCGGCAAAATCGCAAAAATGATTCTTGCAGTTTCTATCCCGATTTCGCTTGGCGCAATTGTGGCGTCCTTAAATCGAGTAGTCGATATTGTAACAGTTGTACGCGGCGTTAAAATCGCGCTCGCCGACAAGTTCCCCGATGTTGTAACACTCGGCGATGAGGCAGTAAGACTCAGCGGAATTTTAAGCAAGACCGATGTTCTTGTAAACCTGCCCCTTGCGATAAATACGGCTTTCTCAACAGTTCTCGTTCCCACCGTTGCGGGTGCGCTTGCGGTTAAGAATTTCGATACCGCGAGGGAGAAAATTGCATTCTCGCTTCTTATTTCAATAATAATCGCGCTTCCGTGCGCTGTCGGTTATATGGTGCTTGCAAAACCGATACTTCAGCTCATTTACCCCAACGCAAGCGACGGCGCGCTTATTTTCACACTCGTAGCGCCGACAGTTTTCTTCTCGGCGATGAGTCAGACTATCTACGGCGCGCTTCAGGGCATGGGAAAGATTTATATCCCTGCCTTAAGCGTTCTTCTCGGCGGTATTGTCAAGGTTATATGCAACCTCATCCTAATCCCTATTCCCGAAATCAATATCTACGGCGCGCCGATAGGAAGTATCTTTTGTCAGGCGATTGCCTTCTTTGTAAGCTTTGGCGTGCTTCGTAAGAATCTTGGCATAAAGCTTCCGTTTGTGAAATATTTTGTCCGCCCGTTTATCGCGGTAATTTGTATGGCGGCATCGGTTTTCTCGCTCTATACCCTTACAAGCGGACTTGGAAACACTGTGGCGACATTTATTTCAATCGTGTTTGGCTCCGCAGTTTACTTCGGACTTATCGGCGTTCTTAAAGTGTTCAGCCACGAGGAGCTTCGCCAGATACCATTTGTCAAAAAATTTGTGAAATAATTACCAAAAAGAAATTCTTTGAAACATAAGAATTTCTTTTTTTATTGGGAAAAATAATTTGGAAAGGATGATATCTATGAAAAAATTAAAAATTTTTCTTATAGCACTCGCATTTATATCGGTTTATTTTCTGCGCCTTGCAGTAATTGATTATTCAAGCGGAGTAAGTATCGTGGGGGCGCTTATATAATGGTAACAAAAAAAGAATATTCAAAAATAGTCGAAAAGCACTCGGGAAAATCTCCGCTCTTGAAAGATTGCATCCGTGCTTTTTTAGTCGGCGGAATTATCTGCATAATCGGGCAGGCTTTTCGTGATTTTTATGGCAGCATCGGCCTTTCAAAGGAACTTTCGGGCACAGCAACTTCCATTACGCTGATTTTTATTGCATCGCTCTTAACGGCGCTTGGGATTTTCGATAAAATAGGAAAATACGCGGGCGCGGGCACGCTTGTCCCGATTACGGGATTTTCAAACGCCGTCA
>JAZRFX010000040.1:0-5364 GCA_045643845.1 Clostridia bacterium
CTTTGTGCGGAGATATTCTCTCGCTGCTTCGATTGTTTTGAATGGTTTTGCTTCGCTGCCGTCGCCTGCAAATCTTGCGTTTGCATCTACATGGACAATAATTCTGTCAGCCTCTTCAGCCATTGCTGTAAAAGGAACTAAAGAAAGTACCATGCAGAGTGCGAGAAGCAGTGCTGTAATTCTAACTTTTTTCATTCAATTTCCCTCCTGTTGTTTAAAATTAAAAAGTTTTAGAATACAATATTGGTATTGTATTCTAATAATAATACATATTTTAAAAAATGTAAATGCTAAAAAATATGTTTTTACATTGCAAAAAGTGTGATTTTTTAATATATTTTCCTTATTTTACAATTTTTTCATATGAGCCATATACTTGAAACAAAAAAACACACGATTTATTTGAAAATCGTGTGTTTTTTACAAAATTTAATTATACACCGCTGTATGCGCTGAATCCGCCGTCAACGGGGATTACAACACCGTTAACGAAGCTTGCTGCATCCTTGGAAACAAGGAAGAGAAGTGTTCCGATAAGTTCTGTTGCATCGCCGAATCTGCCCATAGGAGTTGCGCCGAGGATTTTACCTGTTCTGGGTGTGGGAGTTCCATCTTCGTTGAAGAGGAGCTTTTCGTTCTGCTTTGTTACGAAAAATCCGGGAGCAATCGCGTTGCAACGGATGTTTGTGCGTGAGAAGTGAACTGCAAGCCACTGTGTGAAGTTGGAAATAGCTGCCTTCGCACCGCTGTATGCAGGAATCTTTGTAAGAGGTGTGTAAGCATTCATACTTGAGATGTTGATGATGCTTGCATCTTCCTTATCAAGCATATCCTTTGCGAATACCTGTGTGGGAAGAAGTGTTCCGAGGAAATTAAGGTTGAATACAAATTCAACACCTGACTTGTCAAGGTCGAAGAATGTCTTAACCTTACCCATATCCTCGGGAGCGAAATATTCGTCATCAGTAGTAGCCTTGGGGTTGTTACCGCCTGCACCGTTGATGAGGATGTCGCAAGTACCAAAATCCTTCACGATTTCGTCGTGAGCCTTCTGGATGCTTTCTTCATCAAGCACGTTACAAGCATAGCCCTTCGCTGTGCCACCGTTTTTGTTGATTTCTTCAGCGTACTTTTTAGCAGCTTCTTCGTTAAGGTCGAGAAGCGCTACCTTTGCGCCTGTAGAAGCAAGAGCTTCTGCAAACATTGAGCAAAGAACGCCGCCTGCACCTGTTACAACTGCAACCTTGCCTTTAAGGTCAATTTCAAAAGGAAGTTTCATTATTTGTTTCCTCCCTTTTCAAGAGTTTCCCAGATACCTGCCATATACATTGCGCCGAGCGCTCTGTCGTAAAGGCCGTAGCCGGGCTTTCCTGTTTCGCCCCAGATCATACGACCGTGGTCAGGACGAAGGTATCCCTTGAAGCCTGTTTCGTGGTAAGCCTTGAGGATTTCAACAACATCGAGTGAGCCACATTCTGAAAGGTGACCGCTTTCTTCGAATGAACCATCTTCAAGGATTTTGATGTTTCTAACATGAGCGAAATGGATTCTGCCCATTGCGCCGAACTTTCTTACCATTGCAGTATAGTCGTTGAACTTTGCACAGCCAAGTGAACCGCTGCAAAGTGTAAGACCGTGATGTACATCGTCATAAAGACCGAGGAATCTTTCGATATTAGCCTCGTTTGTGATAATTCTCGGAATTCCGAAAATTGACCACGGCGGATCGTCGGGATGAATAGCCATATTAACATCGCATTCAACGGCTACGGGCATAATCTCCTTGATGAAGTATTCAAGGTTTTCCCAAAGACCTTCCTCACCGATTTCCTTATAAGCGTTAACAAGTCCTGAAATTTCATCAGGAGAGTAAGATGCATCCCAACCGGGGAGTGTCATCTTTGTAGGATCCATCTTGTCAACGTCCTCCTTATAGTAAACGAGAGCGTTTGAACCGTCAGCAAGAGGCTGATCAAGACGAGAGCGAGTCCAGTCGAATACGGGCATAAAGTTGTAGCAGATACACTTTACGCCAGCCTTTGCAAGACGGCGGATGTTTTCCTTGTAGTTATCGATATAAAGCTGATAGTTACCGCGACGAAGCTTGATATCTTCATGAACGGGAACTGATTCGATAACTTCCATTTCAAGGCCCTTTGAATTTACAAGTGCCTTCATTTCGTCAATCTGTTCCTGGGGCCATACTTCGCCAACGGGAACGCTGTAAACAGCTGTAACAACACCTGTCATACAGGGAATTTGTCTGATATGATCAAGAGTGATTGAATCGTCCTGACCGTACCAACGAAATGTCATTTTCATACAGATTCTTCCTTTCTATATTTTTATATAAATAAATTAATCTTTTTTACTTTTTTCACTCAGCTCGCTCTGATATTCTGCAGGTGTCTTCCCTGTGAAAGACTTGAAGACCTTATAGAAATACGGAGCACTTTTATAGCCGATATTACTGAAAATCTGCGACGCTTTTGTTTCGGGCTTGCGAAGGAGGTCTTTTGCTCTTTCAACACGCATACGATTGAGTGTCGTAGTGAAGTTTTCGTTCATATGCTTTCTGTAAAACGAGCAAAAATAAACCTTGTTATAACACATATAGTCCGCCAGGTCGGAAAGACTGATATCATTGAAATAGTTGTTGGAGAGGTACTCCATTATTTCATTTCTTATACTTTCTTCCTTGCTTGTTTCAGTTATTTCGATTGATTTAACGCCCTCGGTGATTTGTCCGAGTGACATAAATTCTTTCGAGATTTTGATTTTCGAACCGATTTCAAGCTGGTCAGCCAAATCATGCGTAAGACGCTGACAATATTTTTCCGCTGTTACGCGCAAGTCTTCATTTTTCTTTTTCTGAATTGCAACGATTCCGATGTTGTTATACGAATACATAACTGTTGCAAAAAGCACATCTTCACTGTCTTCAAATGCAATTTCGGAAATAAAGCTGTAAAGCTCTTCTCTACCATACTTGAATTTAGTTTTCAGATATTCATCAAACTTTTCAATTGAAAGAGTTATAATAAGGGTTTGCGACCTTATAAAATCTTTCGGCAAAGAGAATGAAAGAAGTCTTTCAGAAAGCGCTTCTTCGTTTTTTATATTACCGAAAAACAAATCCGAGAAAAGTCTTTCAATCCTTATTTGTTTTTCGTTGTTTTCAAAAGAATTTGAATGTTTATTTTTAAGCATTCTTTATTCCCCTTTTACTTACTCTGACGAATAACCTCCACAACATTGATGTCCTCGTCAAAGATTACAAATTCAGCATCATAACCATACATTATTTTGCCTTTTTTGTCAAGCTTCATAACTGCTGCGGGAGTTTCGGTCATCATCTTCACAGCGTCTACAAGAGGAATTCCAGCCATCTTTACACAAGTGCGTACGAGGCGGTCGGTTGTTGCGATACTGCCAGCGAACGCGCTTCTGTCTTTAAGCTTTGCAACGCCATCTTCAACAAGACAATGGTCGTCTTCAATACCGTCTGCCTCGTTTTCCATACCGCCGTAACGGATACTGTCAGTTACAAGACATACCTTTTCAGGTCCTTTAACCTTGTGGATGAGTCTTATCAGTTCAGGAGGAAGATGACATCCGTCTGTGATAGCCTCAACAGTTATTCCGTCTGTGAGGTAGCCTGCTTCAAGAACGCCAGGGAATCTGAATCCGCCCTTTCTTGTAACGGTTGATGTACAGGAATAGAAATGTGTAATCATTTTCATTCCGTTGTTGTATGCCTTCATCATTTCAGAATAGAGCGCATCTGTATGTGCTGCAGAAGCTGAAATATTAAAATCATTAAGTGTGTGAAGGAATTCAAGGTCGGGATCAACCTCGGGAGCGTAGCTCCATCTTCCGATTATATCAGCATATTTTTCAAGGAAGCTCATATACTCTTCCTTCTGGGGGTTTCTGATATTATTTGGGTCCTGTGCACCGCACTGCAAGGGTGAAAAATAAGGTCCTTCGAGGTGGATGCCGATTATTTCAGCCTTTGTAGACTTGTCCTCTTTAACTTTTCTTACGAGGGCTGAAGCATTCTCCATTGCACCGATTGAGCTTGAAGAAAGTGTAGGATAGATTGTTGTTGTGCCGTGAGCAAAATGTCCGTCGCACGCTTTTATAATCTCTTCCTCGGTTGCATCTTCAAATCTTACGCCGAAGCCACCGTGAACATGGATATCGATAAAGCCTGCGGAAACATAGTTTCCGTTTGCTTTCTTTTCGCAGTCAAAAGGAAGTTCCTCGTCTGTAACAGCAATGATTGTACCATTTTCGTAATAGATGCTTTTTCCTTCTACAATACCTTCGGGCAGAATAAGCTTACCGCCGCTGATTTTTGTTACCATAATTTTCACCTCGTACCAATTATACATAACCGAAATTAAATAATCCGAGCCATAGCTTGAATTATTTAATTTCGGTTGACCGAGGGGATTTCTCCCCTCGGTCAACAAAATTATTTGCTGAGAAGTGCTGCACTGTCGCTGTCGCAGTAAAGGATAGCGTTGTCGTGCTTTCTTAAAATACTTGCAGGACAATCGGGAGTGATTTCACCCTCAACTGTGTTCTTAACTGCGTTTGCTTTTGTAGGAGCAGGTACTACGCAGAAAAGGTATTTACCTGAAGTAAGTGTGGGGATTGTGAGAGTAAGTGCCTGCTTGGGAACGTCGTCAAGTTTCTGGAAACATCCGTCGTTAACCTGCTGCATACGGCAAACTTCGTCAAGCTCAACTGTCTTAACTACTTTCTTGTCGTCAAACTCTGCTACATGGGGGTCATTGAATGCGATATGACCGTTCTCCCCTATACCCATACAAACGATGTCTGTGGGGTTAGCTTTGAGAAGTGCTGAATATCTTTCGCATTCAGCTTCTGCGTCAGGAGCGTCGCATCTGATGAAGTTAACGCTCTTGAAGGGTTTCTTTGAGAAAATGCGGTCGTTGAGGAAGTTACCGAAGCCCTGGGGCGCGTCCTTCGCAAGACCAACATATTCATCCATATGGAATGCATTAATTCTTTCCCACTCGATTTCGGGATCGCTGCAGATATGAAGGAGCATATCGTTCTGTGACGGTGCTGCTGCAAAAATCATATTGATTTCTTCCTTCTCGCTGAGCAATTTTTTGATGCAAGCGGCAACATCAGTTGCCGCCTGCTTTCCCATTTCGTCACGAGTGTTGAATATTTTAACTGCCAGTTTGTCTTTTACAAATTCTGTCATTTAATATCAACCTTTCGCCTATTAATTAGTCTTCCCAGCTGAAGCTGTTGTAAACGATCATACAGGGTGTGTTAGCGAAACGAGAGTTGAACATTACACGTGAACAATCCGCACCGAAA
>JAZRFX010000041.1:0-3548 GCA_045643845.1 Clostridia bacterium
CATGATAATTCCTCCTTTAGTTAACTACATTATATTTTAATATACAGATGAAATTTTGTCAATAGACAGCACCATAGTCAATATATTCTTGAAACGAAATATTTTTTGTGATAAAATAAAAAAACAGCATGGTAAAATGGAGGAAAATATGTACAAGTACGTTTACGAAATAAGATATTGCGATTATAAAGATTTTGAAAATATTAAAGTATCTACTGTTCTTAATGCAATCCAGGAGGTCGCTATCCGTAATTCAGAATACGCAGGCTTTGGAATTGACAATCTTCGTGAAATGGACAGAGCGTGGCTTCTTCAGGGAATGAATGTGCGTTTTGAAAAAAGTGTGAAAACATCTTCTCCCATTGAGGCATATACCTCGGTAAAAAGCCTTCGCGGAGTTTTATCCGAGCGTGGTTGTATCATAAAACAAAATGATGAAGTGGTTGCGAAAAGTATTGCAAACTGGTGTCTTCTTGACACTAAAAAAATGCGCCTTGCAAAAGTACCCGAAGAAATGACCGCTTCTTATACTCATTGTGATTTTAACGGGGATCCTTTCTTTATATATGAACGTCCTGAAATAATAGAGGATGCCGAAACTTTGTATAAGGTGCGAGTTTCAAACAAGGAACTTGACACAAACAAGCATCTTAACAATCAAAAAGGTGCCGAGCTTTTAATGGATGCTCTTCCTTTTGAATTTGAAATCAAGGAAATAAGTCTTATATATCCCAACCCCGCATACCTCGGGGAAGAACTCGATGTCTGCGTAAAGGAATTGGAAAACGGATACTATGTACATCTTAAAAATCAGGATGGAAAAGTGTGCGTTGCAGGAACTTTTGAAAAGTAGGTGAAAAAATGGCGACAATACTCGTTGTGGAAGACGATAGAAATATGCGACTTCTTACCTCCGCGCGTCTTAAAGATAACTATACCGTGAAGACAGCGTGTGACGGGAAAGAAGCACTTGAGGTTATTTATAAAGGCGGAATCGACCTTATAGTAGCCGATATTATGATGCCCAATATGGACGGATACGAACTTTTATCAACGCTTCGCAACGACGGGTATAATACACCCTTTTTGTTCCTTACTGCAAAGGAAACAATAACTGACAAGCAAAAAGGCTTTACACTTGGAACTGACGATTATATGACAAAACCCTTCAGCAGCGACGAGCTTTTGTGGAGGGTAAATGCACTCTTGCGCCGAGCGAATATAAATCAGGAAAAAAAGATTGTAATAGGCTCGGTAACCATAGATTCGGAAAAGTATGCCGTCTATTCTGATAGTGAATATGTTGAGCTTCCCAAGAAGGAATTTGACCTTCTTTTCAAGCTCATTTCATATCCCGAGCAAATTTTTTCGAAAGAACAGCTTCTCGACAGCGTTTGGGGAATGAGCAATGAAAGTGGGGAAGAAACGATTAAAACCCACATCAGCAGAATAAGAAACCGCCTTAAAAATATGCCTGAAATCAATATCCAGACAATTAAGGGACTCGGCTACAAAGCATCACTGAATTAATGAGGGATTCCTGTGAAAAAACGCGATATTTCAAAATATACAAATAAGTTAATACCGCAGTACCTCGTACAGTCCTTCTCGGTAATAATTGCCTGCGTTCTCGGCAGTTACTTTATGACATGGCTTGTAAGCGACTTTATGGGGGTAAAGGGGATTTATCTCGGGGCATCGCTTGAACTTATAGGTACGATGCTCTTTCTTGTTGTGGTGCTCGTTCCCGTCAATATGTTTTTCTACAGAAGGCGTGCCAAAGAAATCAAAATTCTTTCCGAGGGAATAAAGCACCTTGCGGAAGGTGATTTTGACTATAAAATCCCACTTAAAAAGAGATATGCGCTCGCCAGCGTATATGAAAATTTCAATAAAATGTGCGAAGAACTTAAAAGCGTACAAATACTCCGTAACGACTTTATAAACAGTTATTCTCACGAATTCAAAACTCCCATAGCATCAATCAACGGCTTTGCGGAGCTTCTTCTCGATAAAACCATTACCGAGCTTGAGCGCGAGGAGTACCTTAAAATAATAATCGAGGAAACAAGTCGCCTTTCAAAGCTTGCGACAAATACAATTCTTCTTTCAAGGCTTTCGACACAAAAAATTGTAACCGATATGGAAGAATACGACCTCAGCGAGCAAATTCGTCAATGCTCAATTATCCTTTCAAAGCGCTGGCTTGAAAAGGGGATAGAGTTTACTTGTGCGCTCCCCAGCGTCGTTTACAAAGGAAACCGCGAACTTATGCAGCACTTGTGGCTCAATCTTATTTCAAATGCGATTGAACACACGCCAAAAGGCGGAGAAATTGCAATTTCGCTTGAAGAAAAAGAGAATGAAATCATCCTCAACATTGCCGACTCGGGCGAGGGTATGGACGCGGAAACCCTGAAAAATGTTTTTGAACCTTACTTTCAGGGAGATGCATCACGTTCAAGTAAAGGACTTGGACTCGGTCTTGCCATTGCAAAGCGCATTTGCGAGCTTTGCGGCGGCAGTATAAAGGCGGAAAGTGCTGTCGGAGAGGGTAGCCTATTTACCATTACACTTGGTAAACTTAACGTAAACAAAAACGGAGTGTAAATTTACGAAGTTAATACCTTGATATGATAACCTCTATAATATGTTGGTATGGAGGTTATTTCTATGAAATGGAATATTATATGTGATTCAGGCTGTGACCTTTTTGAGCTTGAATCAAAAAATGAAAATATAACATACAAAAGCGTGCCTTTTTATATAACTATTGAAAACCGCGAGTTTACCGATGACAGCTCCCTCGATGTTTCCGAAATGGTGAAGAAAATGAAGGAAAGCAAAGAGGCAAGCTCTACCGCGTGTCCGTCGCCCCAGGCGTGGCAAAACGAAATGGTAAAGGGCGAAAACAACATATGCGTAACTATTTCAAAAAATCTTTCAGGCAGCTTTGCAAGTGGAGATATCGCAGTAAAAACAATTATGGAAGAAGATTCCTCCACAAACGCCGCGATGGTTGATGGTTGTGCAACGGGACCTGCATCCGTTCTCGTGGTAAGAAAAATCGTGGAGCTCATTGAAAAAGGCGAAAGCTTTGAAGAAGTTGTAAAAAAATCGCAGGAATATGCAGAAAATATGAACACTGTATTTACACTTTCCTGCTTTGATAATCTTGTAAAATCAGGAAGAGTAAGTAAGATTGCAGGCATACTTGCCGCAAGCCTTAATTTTTGGGGAGTAGGCCTTGAAGTAGACGGCAAAATTTCAGTTCACGCAAAAGTGCGCGGAAAGAAAAAAGCCATTTCCTCGATGCTTGAACTTATAAAGGAAAAGGGCTTTTGCGGAAAAGATGTTGTAATCAGTCATTGTATGAATGAATCACTCGCACTTACAATGAAGGAAGAAATCCTGAAAATCGACGAAACGCTTAATATAACTATTCTTCCCACGCGCGGACTTAACAGCTATTATGCCGATAAGGAAGGGCTTATAATTTCATACTAAAAAGTTGCGGCAGATTTAAAATCTGCCGTTTTTCTTTTTAT
>JAZRFX010000042.1:0-3545 GCA_045643845.1 Clostridia bacterium
TATACTGGTAGCCAATGAAGGGGTATGATGTAATGGTAACATGCCGGTCTCCAAAACCGTTCTTGAGGGTTCGAGTCCTTCTACCCCTGCCAGTTAAGAGGTGATACTATTGTATCACCTCTTTTTATATTTAAAAAGGACTCGAACCCTGAGAGGGCAAGGAGCGGAAGAAAAACGATTGATAATCGTTTTTAGCGACTTGGTGCGCAGACGGGTACTGCAAACGAAGTTTGCGGTCGTCAAGCAGGAAATACGCAAAGCGGATTTGTCCTTCTACCCCTGCCAGTTAAGAGGTGATACTACTGTATCACCTCTTTTTATATTTAAAAAGGACTCGAACCCTGAGAGGGCAAGGATATTGAAGCAGTACTTTTGTACTGCTTTTTTCTTTTTTCATTCTTGTAATCTTTCAGGAAGTATGTTATTATAAAATTATTAAAATTTACCTTGAAATACGAAGGGGTGCAACTATGGAACTGAAACTGCGTTATAGCAAACCTGCGCCTGACAATGCGGAAGGCTGGGAAAAATATTCCATGCCAATCGGGAACTCCTATATGGGAGGCAATGTTTTCGGTGGTGTGGAAGCGGAGCGTATCCAGGTTACGGAAAATTCTCTGGAAAACCCAAGACCTTTTGGTGGATTGAACAGTTTTGCGGATATATACTTCCGTTTCCCTCATAGAGAAGATACTGTGAAAAATTACGAAAGAGGACTGGACATCGGTCGTGCTCTCGCATGGGTGCAGTATGACGCGGACGGGAACCATGTGGAAAGAACATACTTTGCCACCTACCCTGATAGAGCCATCGTTGGAAGGATTTGCTCCGATAAACCGATGACATTCACGGCGGAAATGAAGATTCCCCACCTTACCGAAGAAGAAGGCCGCGAAAAGAGGGGAGAAGTCACGGCGGAAGGAAACATCATCACCATGACGGGTGTTATGCTGGGCTATGAGGTTTATTTTGCCGCACAGCTTGCCGTAATCTCAAACGGCACCATTACCGCCGAAAATGGTATTTTGACAATTGCGGATGCCACACAAACCACTTTTGCGTTTTGCTGTGGTACCAACTATGTGCTCCGCTCGGAAGTGTTTTTGGAGCAGGACAATAAAAAGAAACTGATTCCTGCCGATCCGCTGCCCAATGTAAAGAAGCTTCTCGCTACTGCATTGGAAAAGACCTGGGACGAACTGTACGACAGGCACGAAGCGGACTACGGCAGCCTCTTTAACAAGGTTTCTTTGGAACTGGGCGAAACGAATGTGCCGAAAAGTATGACCGATGAACTGCTCGAAGCCTATGGTAAGGGCGAGTTGAGTCGCTATCTGGAAGTTTTATATTTCCAATACGGGCGCTATTTGTTGATTTCCGCATCACGGCCCGGCGCCTTGCCTGCTAACCTGCAGGGAGTGTGGAACTGCTACGATCGTTCTCCCTGGGGAAGTGGTTACTGGCATAATATCAATGTGCAAATGAACTATTGGCCTGCCTTTGTGACGGGCATTGGCGAAACTTTTGACGCGTATATAGATTTTTACAAGGCATTTCGTCCGCAGGCTGAAAAGTTTGCGTCCGAAT
This sequence comes from Clostridia bacterium, assembly GCA_045643845.1. GTDB lineage: Bacteria > Bacillota > Clostridia > UMGS1883 > UMGS1883 > UMGS1883. The sequence goes on from JAZRFX010000042.1 coordinate 1,588, forward strand.
ATATTTCGGAAATCGTTCCCGAAAATGCATCAGACATCCCCGGCGACTGCGGCTGGGCTATCGGCACAGCCAGTTACCCCTATAGAATATCCAGACCTCGTGGACATTCAGGCCCGGGTACAGGCGGGCTGACAAGCAAGCTGTTCTGGGAAGCCTATGCCTTTACGGGAGATAAAACCGTTCTGCGGGAGGTTGCCTACCCGGCTCTTTTGGCTATGGCGAAATTCCTGTGTAAGGTAGTCAGAAACTACGATGGACTTTATCTTTCAGTATTTTCCGCATCTCCTGAACAAATTCTCTCCAACACATGGGGAGAAGAGATGCAGTATTACCACACCGTTGGCTGTGCCTTTGACCAACAAATGATCTGGGAAAACGGCAGGGACCTCCTAGAATGCGTATCTCTTATCGGAGAAGAAAATTTGCCTGAAGAAGACCTTGTCGTAATTCGTACCCTTCGTGAACAAATTGAAAGGTATGATCCCGTTCAGGTGGGATGGAGCGGTCAAATCAAGGAATTCAGAGAAGAAAAATTCTACGGGGAAGTGGGAGAGTTTCGTCATAGGCACATATCTCAGTTGGTGGGACTCTATCCAGGTACTTCCATCAGCCACGATACCCCTGCGTGGTTAGACGCAGCCAGAGTTTCGCTGGAACTTCGTTCTGACGAATCAACGGGCTGGGCGTTGGCGCACCGACTTAACGCATGGGCTCGCATCGGTGACGGCAACCGTTCCCATAAACTGTTCTCCAATCTCTTGGGTAAACGCACCTTGCCCAACCTTTGGGATTTTCATCCGCCATTCCAGATTGACGGCAATTTAGGCGGTACCTCAGGCGTAGCGGAAATGCTGCTCCAAAGTCACGAATCCGCCATTGTTCCCCTGCCCTCTCTTCCTGATGTATGGCATTGCGGTTCCTACAAGGGCTTGGCAGCCAGGGGAGGCTTTAGTGTGGATGTAAGCTGGGAAAACGGATGCGCTCATACCATTACCATACATTCCGCTGTTGGTAATCCTTGTACAATAAGGTATCCAGGCCTTGCACAGTCTAAATTCGACTTCCCTGCAAAATGCTGCGGTGATACTATAACATTTGAAACAAAAGTGGGCGGTACATATACTTTCGCTGATATACCTTTCAGGGAAAAAATGCCCGTTCCTACATTTCTTCGTGCTAACCGACAGTGTGAACTGACATGGGAGTTTGCCGAGCCTGTGGATATATGGCGCGCCACAGACAGCGCTTCGGAGTATGAACTGCTTGCGGAAGGTGTGACGGGAGGAAAGTGGACTGATTCAGCTCCCGTGTATGACACAGCCGAAATCGTCACCTACAAAATCACTCGCCACGGCGCTTCTTCTTCCGATATGGGTGCGTGCACTACATTGAATCACTCCACCGTTATCGAGAGAGAACGCTACCGCTACTGGATTCGTCAGCTGAACATTCCCCGCGGTGGGGCAGAAGCTCCTGACTATTTGGGCGAATAATCAAATAAAAAGAAAAATGAGGCAATACTTTTGTATTGCCTCGTTTTGTTACTCAAACCATTTTTCGATATTGAATTTGTTCTTGAATTCAAACCTGCTGTCAAGGAAATTTGAAATTTTTCCGATTATTGTGCCGTTTATCAGCGCACATATTATTGTGCCGATTCCAACTCCGTGAAAAACAAACCATCCGAAGAAGGAGAAGGAAAGAATAATCGCAATCAATGTGCTGATGCAGTCATAAGCCGTTTTTACTTTGTTAATATTAAACGAATATCTTTTGGAAACTTCCTTTACGATAAGCTCATAAGCTTCGGGTGACAAATATGTATGGAAGAAAAGCGATACTGCCAATGAGCAACACAATGTGCCGATTACAAACCATAATATTCGAAGTGCGAAAATATCGTCGGGAAGATAGGAAAGAAGATACATCGCCCCGTCATGCGCCGCCCCGTAGAATAT
>JAZRFX010000043.1:0-5175 GCA_045643845.1 Clostridia bacterium
GAAGAAACAAGGAATATGTAATGTTTCTTAAGGAGCTCTCCGAAAAAACAGGCGTGCATATAGTTGCAGGCTGCGGTTCATATATCGATGCTTCCGTCAGCGAAGAGTTTAAGAAAAAATCAGTTAGCGAAATGCGTGAGCTTATCATAAAAGACCTGACTGAAGGAATGGAAGGTACTGACATAAAGGCAGGCATCATCGGCGAAATTGGCAGCAGTAAAAAAATGAGCGAGGCTGAATTCAAGTTTATTCAGGCAGCGGCTGAAGCGCAGAAGGAAACAGGCTTTGGAATGCAAATTCACGCGTGCCTCTTTAACAGGGAAGGGCTTACAGCTCTTGACCACGCTATAAAGCACGGGGCAAATCCTGAAAAAATTGTGGTGTGTCATATTGATGTAGCACTCGATGAAGAGTATATTATGGGAATTCTCAAGCGCGGTGCTTACGCGGAATTTGACGACTTCGGCAAAGAATATTATGTGGACAGAAAAAATCGAAATCTTCTTGAAGGATCTTTTGCATATGACACCCAGAGAGTCAGTCTTATAAAAAAGCTTGTTGATATGGGCTATACGAAGCAAATATTGGTAACGAATGATATTTGCCTCAAGAGTATGCTCCATAAATACGGCGGATGGGGATATGACCATATAGGAGAGAATATTGTTCCTATGATGGAGGATTTCGGCATCTCGAAAAAGGATATAGAAACAATTATCAGAGAAAATCCGATAAGACTTTTGGAAAGGGGTTAATGCTATGAAATGGATTGATTGTAGTGCGGCGATAGGCCTCAATAGTATAAACTGCGAAATTATCAATCACGAAAATTACTATGTATATGAAAAGGTAAGACAGGCTCCGCACGCAAAAGAGCTTTTGGAAGAAATGGATTTTTGCGGCGTAGATGAGGCGTTTGTTTACCATCAGGGAATGGTTGAGAATGACCCCGGTTACGGAAACAAGACAATAATAGAAGAGGTTAAGACAGCGCCAAACAGACTTCACGCAACCTGGGCGATACTTCCTCCCATAACGGAAAACGAATACCTTCCCGAAAATCTTATCCCTGCGATGAAGGAAAACAATGTAAAGGCGCTCAGAACATATCCCGTGAAGAACAGATATTTTCTTGACCGAGTAACAATGGGAGAGCTTTTAGATGTGCTTGTAGAGAAGAACATTCCGCTCTACCTTTCTCCGCAGGACGGATGGGAAACTATTTTCAATGTGCTTAAGGAGTTTCCGAAGCTTACAGTTATAATCACTAACTATGGACTTTGGGGCTCGGATAGATTTTTCTTCCCTCTTATGCGTGCTTACAAGAATGTTTATATTGATACAAGTGACTATCAGGTAATAAATGGTATCAATCATTTTTATGATAAATTCGGCGACGAGCGACTTCTTTTCGGCTCCAACTTCCCTATGGACTATTTTGGCGGACCTATTGCAACACTCGTTTCGTCAGGACTTAAGCAGGAATCGCTTGAAAAGATTGCGTCAGGCAATATCTTAAGACTTATGTCGGAGGTGAAATTGTAATGAAGAATCCTTCAGAACTTGCGGCTGAATTTATGCGAACGGGAAAAATGCCGCTTCCGATTATTGATGCCCACGCACATATGGGTGCAAATTACGGAACTTATATGTCGAAAGCAACTCCCGAAGGTATGCTTGAAATTATGGACAAGGAGAATATCGAAATGGTGTTCTGCGCACCGCACAGCGCACTTTTTGACCCCGTTGCCCAGAATAGCGAAATTGAGGCTGTAATGGAAAAATACCCCGACAGATTCAAAGGATATTTTACATTCAACCCCAATTACAAAGAAGAATTTGAAAAAAATATAAATCATGTTATGGAAATCCCGGGATATATAGGCTTCAAGTTTCTTCCTACATATCACCGCTATCCTATTGATGGAGAAAATTACAGACCTGCATTAGAATATGCGGAGAAGTACGGCCTTCCGATTCTCATACATACCTGGGGAAATAACGATCCTCATAACGCACCCCGCCATATAGAAAAGGCGGCAAGCGAATATAAAAATATAACTTTCATTATGGGACACTCTGCACCTGGCGAGCTTGATGGTGCTATCGCTGTTGCACAGCGTCACGAAAATGTATATCTTGACCTTTGCGACATTCATCGCCACAGCGGTATCGTTGACAAAATGGTAAACGGCGTCGGCGCAGACAGAGTGGTTTTCGGAACGGATGTTCCGTGGTATGACCCGATTTACGGGGTAGGAAGTGTTCTTTTCTCGCGCGTCAGCGATGAAGATAAATACAAAATTTTGTACAAAAACGCAAAAAGACTTGCAGCAATGCGAGATAAAGCGAATTTATAAGGAGGAACAAATATGTCAAACATAAAATCATTTGAAGAAGCCAACGGCAACAGCTTTGGCGATATTTTATCAAACAAAAAGGAAAATAAAAAAATAAAGATTGGTCTTTTCACAGGCGGATATTTCGAATATTGGAGAATGTATCCCGAAACTCTTGAAAAGAATGTCAAGAGCGATATGGAAAGAGTAAAGGAGAATTTCAAAAAGAGATTTGACAATGTAATTTGCTCTGATATGGTTGATACTCTTGACGCTGCTGAAGAAGCAGGAAAGCTCTTCAAAAAAGAAGAAATCGACATCCTTGTTATCGCATATGGTACATATCTTCCTGACTTTATGACAATGCATGTTATAAATCAGTTGAAGGATGTTCCCGTAGTATTCTTCTCCGTTCAGAACACTGAAAGAATTGATGTGAACAGCAACTATGAGCATAGCCTTCGTAACTCAAGCACAATCGGTATTGCGCAAATTACAGGCACAATGAGAAAGCTCGGTAGAAGCTACAAGGTTGTAGTGGGAAGCATCGACGATGAAAGAGCTTATAAGAAAATCGGCGTATATGTAAAGGCAAAGCAGGCAATTTCCGATATAAAGGAAGCAAATATCGGTGTTATCGGTAATGTTTTCAGAGGTATGTATGACCTCGAACTCAGCAAAACCTTCCTCAAGTCTGCATTTGATGTAAATGTTATTTATATCCAGAGCGGACATCTCCTTGCTGAATGGGAAAAGGTAGAAGAAAGCGAAGTTAAAGAAGTTGCGGACAAGCTTCTTAAGAGATTCAAAAAGCGCGATGTTACTGAAAACGATGTTCTTCGCGCAATAAAGCTTGCGATTGCGATGCAGCGTCTTGCGGAAAGATTCCGTCTTAACGCTATGTGCTTCCTCGATCAGCACTTCTTGCAGAAGCAGACTCTCACAACTGCAAGAATAGGCGCATCTCTCCTTATGGAAAATACTGATATGACTGTTGCTTGTGAAGGCGACCTCGGCGGACTTGTTACGATGATGCTTATGAAGTCTATTTCAGGCGAAGGCGCTCTTATGGGCGAATGGGGTGAATATGACGCAAAGCTTAACAGCTGTCTTATTATGGGACACGGTATCGGCGTTCCCTCTCTTGCAAAGAGCGACGATGAAATCACTCTTACAAGAACTCCTGAAGAATGGGGCTTTGAAGGCGGCGGACTTAACTACGAGCTTATCGTTAAGCCCGGCGATGTAACTGCGGCACATGTTATCGAAACAACAACAGGCTACAAGATGGTTATATCTCCTGCGAAGAGCGTAGATATGAAGGCGCTTCCTTATAATGAGCTTCACGCTATGATTCAGGTTAAGACTCCTATCAAGGATTATCTTGAAAAAGTATTCGACAGCGGTGTAACACACCACTGTATCGTAGGCGTTACCAATATGGCGGAAGAACTTTTGATGGTTTCCGAATTTTTGGGACTTGAAACCTTCTATATTGAATAAGATTTAAAAAATAAACTGACATCACAACAAGTGATGTCAGTTTTGCTTTGTAATTAAAAGCACCATTTTAAATAGACATGCACAAAGTCATAATTTCACGAATATAGTGTTAATCGGAGGTGTTTTTATGTGGAAAAACTTTAAAAAATACTTCGGATTTGGTACGATATGGCTTCTTCAGAGCAGTAGCTTCCCCGAACCGCTTTCGGAAGATGAGGAGGGTTACTACCTTGAGAAGATGAACGAAGGTGACGATGAAGCGCGCAATATTCTTATCGAGCACAATCTTCGCCTTGTTGCGCACATCGTGAAAAAGTATCAGGCAGTGGGGGAGAATGACGACCTGATATCAATCGGGACAATCGGGCTTATCAAGGGGATTTCCTCGTATAACACCACCAAAAAAACGCGCCTTGCTACATATGTGGCTCGCTGTATAGAAAACGAAATTTTAATGTCAATTCGTAAAGATAAAAAGTATGCAAATCAGGTATCACTCAATGAACCGATAGGATTTGACAGCGACGGGAACGAAGTTTCGCTTATGGATGTTCTTCAAAGCGACAACGAGGATATCTGCGAAAAAATCGACCGCGAAAATATGATTTTAAAACTATACAACAAAATAAAAGACACTTTAAATGAACGCGACCGACAAATAATACAACTGCGGTACGGACTTTGTGGCGCAAATCCGCTTCCTCAACGCGAGGTTGCAAAAAAGCTCGGCATCAGCCGAAGCTATGTATCGCGCATAGAGAAAAAGGCACTCATAAAACTCGGGGAGTAATTTAAAAGAGATGTGACACGGTCACATCTCTTTCTATTTAAAATCCAAGACCCAATTCTTCTTCAATGCGAAGAAGACGGTTATACTTACAAACTCTGTCCGTTCTTGACGGCGCACCCGTCTTAATTTGCCCTGCATTTACGGATACTGCAATATCAGCGATGGTAGTATCCTCCGTCTCTCCGCTTCGGTGGGAAATAATCGTGTTGAAACCGCTTCTTTTTGCAAGCTCGATAGCATCAAGCGACTCGGTAAGTGTTCCTATCTGATTAACTTTTACGAGTATCGCATTACCTGCCTTTTCATCAATGCCCTTTTGAAGCCTTTTGGTATTTGTCACGAAAAGGTCATCGCCGACAAGCTGAATTTTGCTTCCAAGCTTTTGTGTGATTGTCTTCCAGCCTTCCCAATCTTCTTCGGAAAGCGGATCCTCGATTGAGCAAATCGGATATTTCTCGCACCAATCCGCCCACTGCGAAATTATCTCGTCGCGCGTTAAGAACGTTCCCTGTTTCCATAGAGAATAATCGCCCTCGCGCCCTT
>JAZRFX010000044.1:0-2540 GCA_045643845.1 Clostridia bacterium
AGCTTGCTTAATGTTTTCATTTTTTCAGTCCTTCTCCTTTTATTCAAAAACTTGTTCGAGTTTTTCATCTTGCGATTCAATATGTGACCCGATATCCACTTGTTCCCAAACATAACGAGTTCCATGATTTAGTTCGGCAACAACTTCTTTCCCAAGAACATTGCCAGCTTGTCAATCGGTCGAATAGCTTCACGACCTAATGCCTGTTCGTATGTGATGTCGATAATCTTATCGTCAAGAATTGCTTTCCACTTGCCCTTGCCGTTAATGACCTTGCGAAAAACGGGTATATACCGCACATCTGCAATGTGTTCGTACCCTTCCAACTCCAGCTTTTTATACAAGTCCATTTATACTGAATACCCCCATTCGTGTACTACCGTCAGATTGTCTTTCTTTGTCAAATAGAACCAATAGAGTTCATATCTGTCACCGTCAAAACGAGAATGTCTATCATGCAAAGAAAGCTCCCATCTGATCTCTCGCTCAAACTCATCGAACTTATTATCATTTAGAAGCTGTTTGAAATGAGTTCTTTCCTCTTCGTCAAGCAGGAACGTGGTCTTTTCTTGAGCGCACCAATCGTGTATGCTTGTTGGCTCGTAGTCTCTTATCTTTTTCATTGTTTCATTCTCCAACAGGAATCACGTTGATACAGACATAATGCCTCGGATATGCTTCACTCAAATCGATTCTGCCGAATGCAAAAAACTTGCGAAATAAATCCATACGCAAGTCCTTGTCCTTATGAATGTTCAGATAGTCCATCACATCATCCCAATTGTGTTCGCGGAACTCCTGCACATCCTTGTCAACGGTTACGCGATAACCGTCCATAATCTTAATCGTCTTTGCCATAATGCGTTACACGCTCCTTTCAGTTTCTTATTTCCCAAAGAGTTTCTACAATGAGTTCATCGTCGTTAACCGCGTCATAATCGCAAACCCTCATACTGTCATCGAAAACATACGGGTTGCCATAGTCATCGCTACAAACATTAAACAAAATGTGTCACGCTCCTTTCAAATAATATGCTGGAAACGCTTTCCCGACTTGCTCATACTCCGTTGCAATGAAAAAGTGTTCCAGATAATTTACAAGCCCCGCGTTCAAACACGCTTGAATTGCGTCGATGTCAAAATTCTTTTTGTAGAGTCCTTCTTCCATCCCCTTTTTGAAATTCTGTACTTCCATCAGAATGATGTCTCGCACAACATCGTCGGCGCATATCGACGAAATTGCTTTTGCCTTGTCATACTTGTCTTGATAATTGATGTGAACCGCAAATGCGATATTGTATGCTACCATCTGCTCTGCCGTGCATACATCCATTGCGACGTTTGGAATCTTGTGATATTTCAAAATGTGTACCTCGCTTTCATTCGTCTCTGCTGATTGCAAGGCGAACGCAGAAATCCCAATCGTCCGCGCCCTTTGCGATATACTTTTGCATTTCAAATACCGAATAACTTCCAAGTCGTATTGTGGTATACGGATTGAATGTGACCGCACGAAGTTCAATCCTTACATCATCGTTAGGTGTTTCAAACAACTGCTCTACAGATTTGATTTTGCAGTTCTTTTTTTCATCGTATGCGTCCGCACAAAGCATGAATGGAGTGCCATCAACAACAGGGTCTTTCAAATCAGACCAACAGCATTCCCGCCTGAATCCGATATAATTATCGGGTTCGCTATCGCTATATCCGAACATTCCGAAGATGGTTGTGTACTTTGTCTCTTTGAGAAGATCATAAAGAGTCTCTTGATATGTCATATTTTTCTCCTTTCGCTGAAATGTGTTACTTGATTATTCACACTATTGTGTAAAAAATCTCCCTCTAATGTGATTCTATCACACTAAAAGGAGAGTGTCAACATTAGAATAAGTTATCCGTACTGCAAATCATGTTGAAAATCAGCATGAGATATTCCCATGCTGACATAATGAACTTTTTCTTTTCTTTCTTCTGCTTTGCCATTTTATGCCACCTCGCAATCAAATTCGGGACAGTCCAAGTCCTCAATTTCAAGAGTAAGACGGGGGAGCGCGTTCCAGTACGGAATGATGCAGTCAAACTGCGCATCGGTTGCCTTGACTTCAAAGAAGAAGCCTTCAAAACACGTTGAGCATTCATAATAAATGCCGTTCTCTTTCAAGAATGCGCGAAACTTGTCGCGGATATCCTCGAACATTGTTGCAAACTTTTCCCATCTCTTGTTGTACATTGCGTTTTCTCCTTTCGTTTTTACAATTTGCTGAAATGAGTTACTTGATTATCCGACGAACAGCGTCGTTTTATATTCGTCACCGTCAATGTGAATATAAAGGTCGTAGTCGTAGTCCTCGTGTTCGTCAAAGTCCACAATAAAGTGAACAGAATCCTCGATTGCGTGGCGCATTCCTTCTTTGTGTCCTGCACGATACGCGATAAAAAGCGCACCGATTGCCAAAGCACACGCGCCGATTCCAAACAGAATCTTTTTCATAGAAATCTCCTTTGCTGAAATGAGTTACTTGATTATCCGACGAACAGCG
>JAZRFX010000045.1:0-4544 GCA_045643845.1 Clostridia bacterium
TTAAGTACACTGCGCTCATCGGCGGCAGGTCAAGCGTAATTGAGTAGGGCATATTCCCCTGCGGTTTTTTCTTCGCAGTTGCGGGATTCATCTTATAACCGCCTCCGCCAAACGATGCTTCATCGCTTGAAAGAACGCTTGCATAAGTTCCTGCGCGCGGCACGCCTACAATATAACCCTCATACCTGACGGGAGTGAAGTTACATATAACTACAACCTCGTCGGTTTTCTTTTTGCCGCGGCGGACAAATGAAATCACGCTTCGGTCACGGTCGTCGGCATTTATCCATTCAAATCCGTCCCAATTGTTTTCAATCTCCCAGAAGGGTTTGGTTTCTTTGTAAAATGCGTTGAGTTTTTTCATAAACGAGTGGAACTTTTCGTGCTTTTCCATTTCAAGAAGCTGCCACTCAAGTTGTTCGTAATAGCGCCACTCGATAAACTGCGCTATCTCGCCACCCATAAAGAGAAGCTTTTTCCCTGGGTGTGCCATCTTGTACATAAAGAAGGCGCGAAGCGAATCGAATTTTTGTCCGTAAAGCCCCGACATTTTCTGGATGAGCGAGCATTTTCCGTGAACCACTTCATCGTGCGAAAGCGGAAGTATATAGTTTTCGGAGAATGCGTACATCATCGAGAAAGTCAGAAGATTATGATTATCGCGCCTGAAATACGGGTCCATACTCATATAACGGAGCATATCATTCATCCAGCCCATATTCCATTTGTAATTAAATCCAAGACCGCCATCCGACACGGGTTTTGTGACATTGGGCCACGCTGTGGACTCCTCGGCAATCATAAGAATATTCGGATATTTTGAAAAAGCGGAAATGTTGAGTTTTTGCAAAAACTCAATCGCTTCAAGGTTTTCTCTGCCGCCGTTTTTGTTGGGGAGGTATTCTTCGCGGCCGTAGTCAAGATAAAGCATGCTTGAAACGGCATCAACACGAAGTCCGTCAATATGGAAAACATCGAGCCAGTACATCGCGCTTGAAATAAGGAACGACACAACCTCTCCGCGTCCGTAATCGAACACGAGCGTTCCCCATTCCTTATGCTCTCCCTTGAGCGGGTTGGGGTATTCATAAATCGGAGTTCCGTCAAACTGCCTCAGTCCGTGTGCATCCTTTGGAAAATGCGCAGGAACCCAGTCCATAATAACACTTATGCCATTTTCGTGGCATTTATTCACAAAATACATAAAGTCCTTCGGCGTGCCGTAACGACTGGTCGAAGCAAAATAACCCGTTACCTGATAGCCCCAGCTCCCGTCAAAGGGAAACTCCGTAAGAGGCATCAGTTCAACATGTGTATAATTCATTTCACGAAGATAGGGACAAAGCTCGTCCGCTATTTCGCGGTAGTTTTTAAGCGAGCCGTCAGGATGCGTTCTCCAGCTGCCGAGGTGCATTTCGTAGATAAGCATCGGCTTTTCATAGGGAGCTGTCTTTTCCCTTTTGTCGAGCCACTTTTTATCCGTCCACGAAAATCCGTCCGTGTTATAGGTTACGGATGCCGTTTCGGGAGCAAGCTGACAAAATCTTGCATACGGGTCTGATTTATAGAAGGCTGATCCGTCTTTTGCTTTTATAAAATATTTATAAAGTGCGCCGTCGGTAACGCCTTTTACAAATGCGTGCCATACGCCGCTACTCCCCTGCGGATTCATAGGATTTGAGTTTACATCCCATCCGTTAAAATCGCCTACCACGCTGACATATTCAGCATTGGGAGCCCATACTGAAAAGCTGTATCCGCTATCGCCGAAAATTTCTGCGGGAATTGCACCCATAAACCTATATGCATCAAAAGAGCTGCCTTCATTGAACATAGAAAGGTCGGAGGCAGATAAGAAGGGGTTTTCTTTAATTGTCGCTGTTTTCCTGGCCGTCATATTTTCTCCTCCGATTTTTGGATATAATTATACTTATTTTATATTTTATCAAATTTAAATTATCAAGTCAAACGCTTTTAGGGAAAATTAACCAAAAAAAGCGCTAATTTTCGATGTATTTTTAGGCAATTTTACACAAAAAAGGCTTTTACCAACATCGGTAAAAGCCTTTTTCTTATTTCGTTTCCATTTTCTCGCGCAAATGATTTGACAAAAGCGCAAGTGATGATGCCATATTCTCGCTTTGCACAAGAATATCGTCGGGCACCTTTATATGCGTAGGTGCAAAGTTCCATATTGCAAGAATTCCGCTTTTCACAAGTATATCACACACCTGCTGAGCTGAATCCGCAGGAACGGTTATTATACCTATTTTGGCGTTGAGCTTTTTGCACATTTTCGGAAGGTCCGAAATGTTAAAAACTCTTTTATTGTCAACAACCTCTTCTCTACTATCGAAAGCGGCGACAATATTTATTCCGTAGTTGTCAAACCCGCGATAGCTTAGTAGCGCTGTGCCGAGATTTCCCATTCCGACTAAAATTGCGTCGTTCCCTTTGCCGTAGCTGAGGAAATCGGAAATGCCGTCTATAAGGTCGCGTACAACGAAGCCCTTTTTAGGAATCCCCGAGGTTTTGCAAACTGCTGCGAGGTCTTTCCTGACCTGAACATCGTTCATATCAAGAGCCTCGGCAACCGCCGCGGAGGAAACATACTTAACTTCATTACCGTCAAGCGACTTGAGGTATGACATATATACGGGAAGTCTTTTCAGCGCCTGACGGGAAAGAATGCTTTTCTTCTCCATAAGATTCTTACCCCGACTTTGCAAAATAAATTACGCCTTGTTAACAGAGCCGAAAAGTTCCATCTTTTCTTTTACAGTTTCCTTTATTGCTTCGAAACCTGGTGCAAGAACTTTTCTGGGGTCGAAGCCCTTACCTGAAAGGTCTTTACCTTCTTCAAAGTACTTTCTTGTAGCAGCTGTGAATGAAAGCTGGCACTCTGTGTTAACATTGATCTTTGCAACCCCGAGAGAGATTGCCTTCTTAATCATTTCCGCGGGGATACCTGTACCGCCGTGAAGAACGAGAGGAATACCTGCTGTTGAATTCTTGATTTCTTCAAGAGCATCAAATGCAAGTCCCTTCCAGTTTTCGGGATACTTACCGTGAATATTACCGATACCTGCAGCAAGCATTGTTACGCCGAGGTCTGCAATAGCTTTACATTCCTTGGGATCAGCGATGTCGCCTGCGCCTACAACGCCGTCTTCTTCGCCGCCGATTGCGCCAACTTCAGCTTCAAGGCTGAGTCCTTTTTCTGCGCAGATATTTACAAGCTCTGTTGTCTTTTCAACATTTTCATCGATGGGGTAATGGCTGCCGTCAAACATAACTGATGAGAAGCCTGCCTCGATACATTTCATAGCACCTTCATAGCTGCCGTGGTCAAGATGAAGCGCAACGGGAACTGTGATATTAAGTCCTTCAAGCATACCTTCAACCATACCTACGATAGCCTTGTAGCCACCCATATACTTTCCTGCGCCTTCACTTACGCCGAGGATTACAGGAGAATTCTGTTCCTGCGCTGTAAGGAGGATTGCCTTTGTCCATTCAAGGTTGTTGATGTTGAACTGACCTACTGCGTACTTTCCGTCACGAGCCTTCTGAAGCATTTCTTTTGCTGATACTAACATAATTACCAAGCCTTTCTTCCCGCATTTATTCGTAGATGTGCTTACCGCGGGGGAAATAAGCCACAAAATAACACCCTCTATTATCGCATAAAATTCGTAATAAATCAATATATATTATTTAAAAGGGGTGATTTTTTTGAAAAAAACTGCAGCCGTTACAATCAATTTAAGAAGAGTGCGCCCGATAATTGTGTCGGCAGCGTTTTCTTTTATGATTATTGTAAGTATAGTTTTGGCAAAATCGCTCCCCGCTATTACGCTTGACGATGATACCTTGAAGATGTTTCTTTCCCAAAATGTTGCTTTCGGGAAAGATGATTTCCTCGTCGCAGGTGCGTTTTCACTTTCGGAAAAAGCTCCCGAAAAAACAGTTTTGGAAATCACCGCTCCCAAAACGGAAAGCGAGCAGGTTAAAGTCCCGCTTGAAGCTCCGCAAAAATCAGTTTTCTCTCCCGAGGTCAAAATTTCAAATATGAGTAAGCTTAATATAGCACCCGAGGACTATCTTTCCCCCGTTCCAAAATTTATGGAGGACGATTTTTCGGTTTTGATTGTTCATACGCACACTACGGAAAGCTACACGCCGTCGGAAAAGTTTAATTATATTCCCACCGATACCGACCGCACGACCGACAAAAAATATAATATGGTGCGTGTCGGCGAGGAAATTAAAAATGTGCTTGGGGCAAATGGGATAAAGGTATATCACGACACCACGATAAACGATAATCCAAGCTACAGCGGAAGCTATAACAAAAGCGCCGAGGTTATAAAAAAGCATATAAAAAAGGACCCCTCGATAAAAATCGTACTTGATGTTCACCGCGATGCCATCGAGGGAAAAAGCGGAGAAAAAGTGAAACACACCACCGAAATTGATGGCAATAAAGCCGCCAAAATAATGCTTGTCGTGGGAAGCAATCAAAATGGTCTTACTCACGATAA
>JAZRFX010000046.1:0-3802 GCA_045643845.1 Clostridia bacterium
GGGAGCTTCTTCGTCGCACTCTTTTTCAATTTTTTCGAGCCCTGTATCTTTCAGGCGGTACACATCGCTACCGAAACTGAGGTAGGAAATAGTGTCCTTTACGCCCGATTTACTCCATAGATTTTTCTCGCTGTCCCACACAAACTCCTCGCGCCCTTCTTTCGTATCCGCGGTAAGGAAAAGACTGATTCCGTCACTTCCCGCAGCGGCGTTTGAAAGGGGTATGTCCCCGAGCTTATCCGAAATCCTTTGCGGAACACCGCCCGAGTAGACATAGACACCGCCGCTACCTTTGTAGGCGAGTTTTCCGCCGATATTCACAAGGCTTTTCTGGTCACTTGCCGAGATTCCGCCTTCAAAGCATTGCGAAAGCTCGAAATTTGACGGTCGGTTTCCATAGAGGCGATAGCAGGAATTTTCCTTGAAGAAAAGGCAACCGTTTTTGTAGACTGTGCAGGCGGTAAAATCGCCTGCTCCACTACCTTCGACGCTGAAGCTGTCGGTCGAGATATTCTTGTACTTGAAAAAGTTTACGCCGTCGCCGAGAGCCGATGCGTATATGGTATTTTTCTCGCATCCCCACAATCTGTTTTCATAACTGCACACGCAGGTAAAATCGGGAATTTCGCGCTGAATCGTCACATAGCCGTTTTCCGTACCCTCGGCAAAGGTTCCCTCGGCAAATGTAAGAGAAGTGTCGGTTTTCGAAACGATAGTCGCGCTTTTATTATTTGCCTTCCTATCAACACAACCTTCTATTTTGACAACATCGCCTTCCTTAAGATGACGGAAAATATCCTGCATAAGATTGATTACCGCGACCTTTTCACTTGTGATGGTGCAGACCTCGTTTTCTTCCGAGTAAGAGATGCTTTGCACAATGGCGTATTCATTTTTACTGCAGTTTTCGTTATGAATAGCTCCCTCCGAAAGCGCGGAAACGCTTTTCAGCGAAGGGTTTCCGAGCGTAATAGTGCCGTTTTTCACGGTCGCACTTTCAAAGATTACAAGCTTTGCATCTTTGGGGAAAGTGTCCTTCACGACGCTTCGCTCTTCCTTTCCAAAAACTGCGGGAATGCTTATCGTGTCGGTGGTAAAGGTTACCTTTGCCCCCTGCGTTTCGGCAAGGGCGCGAAGATCTGTCACCTCGCCGCTTAAAGTGTCATAATAAATCTTGTCGGGGAAAACAAAAATCTTTTTTCCTAAAACGGCAAGGCTTTTCTCCCCCTGCGTAAGATCGGCAACCTTCTTTCGGTCATAATAGAGAGCGCCGTCCGCGGCGATACACTCTTTGTCTGCAATAACTGCCGCGGAGGGATTCTTGCACCCGAAAACGAGTGTGCTTTTTTGCCTTTGAGTAATAGCGGGAAAAAGTCTGTGCGAGATTGCAGTTGCGTCCTCCATTTCGCCGTCGGAAAACATCCCCGTTTTGTTTATTCCGCCGAAACTTATAATGCTTTTGCGGTAGCGTGATTTTTTTCTTATAATCGGAAGATTCATAAAATCACCTCGCAATTTGGAAAAGTGCAAGCGAAGGAATGTGATTTCTCAAATAGTTTTTGCGGAACTCGGCATACGCCGTGTCAAAAAGCGCGGCACTTACCGCATAATTTTCCATTTCTCCGCTGAAAAAATCACTCATCGCGATAATGTAAAGCGCGTAGATGTTGTCATAAGGCGATTCTACCAGAAGTTCCTTGTCGGCATCCTTGGGGAACTGATACGGGACAAAGCCGCTGCGAAGCATCGTTTCGCTCATAATTTTTCCGTCAAGCTCCGAAAGCCACCTTGCCTTTAACGAATCGGGGAATGAATCGGGATGAAGCTTCTGCGCTTCTTCAATAACTGTATTTATTGTCACAGCGATGCACACTCCTTCCATTCTCCGCCTAAAAATGCGTAAATCCCGTTTTTTGTGTCGGGAATCTTCACGGCAGGACTCCCGCCATCGAGAGTATTTTCAATCGTGAGCGACGAAGGAAGCACGATTGTCGGGCGGTACTGCTTCGCCACAGACTGATAAGTCAGCTCAATCGCGCCACTTGACGCTACATAGTATGCTCTTTCACCCACAACGCTTCTTGTGTAATAGCTGTCTGTAGAATCCATCGGTGCGCGGTTTGAAGCCTCCTTGAAATAGTCAATCTTTTCAAGCTCGTCTTTTGAGAGCGCGAAGCAATGCCTTGAACAATTCGCGCTGAGATTTACGCTGATAAGATTTTTTCTTACCTCGTCGCCAAAGCCGTTTATGAAGGTTTCGGAAACCATATCAAGCTGACTTGTCACATAGTCTTCTTTCCCCTGATAATTGAACCTGATGCCGAGGCCTGGAAGCCTTTTTCTTACAAGAGTGACAGTGCCTTTCTTGTGATAGTCCTTCGCAACGATTATGTACGCTTTATCCTCCCCGTGCTCTTTTATAATCATAGTGTCGCCCGCAGAGCAGTCGCCGAGCTTTTTTGCGGAAGTTCCAGCCGTCACGATACAGATATCGCCTTCCGCGGCGGAATCGGGAAGCGATGCACGCATACTGATATTTCTTACAACCGCTTCTTTCCCGTCCGCCTCGTTCGCGCAAAGGTTTCCCGTAAGGGTTCCGCCCTCTTTTTTAAGCGTCTTTTCAAAGAGGGTGTCGGCGTATTTATAAAAATCCTCGCCTTTTCCTTCGCTGTCATAAACTGCGGAGAGCATATCTCCAAGCGCGTCCTTCCCATTTTTTCCACGCGGGATATAAAAGGAAAGAACGGGGTTTTCAATATCCTCGGCGTCAAGCTCTACATATGCTTCTTCGTCGGGGGATATTGTCACCGTTTCTCCGATGGTAAACACGGGAGTTTTGCCGTCTGTACCATTGGCGCCTGTGTCACCCTTTTCGCCCTTTTCACCGCGCTGCCCTTTTGCACCTGTGTCGCCCTTGTCGCCTTTATCGCCTTTTATCCTGCCAAGATTAAAACTTGCCATATAAAAGCCCTCCTTTTACATATTGATACGGGCAGCTTCGGCATAAAACTCGTCCGACTTATTATCCATGAGCTTTGCAGTCTTGATGTCCTGACGCATGGACTGATAAATCACATCGGCAAACTTCTTTTTTACCTTGACCTTTTTGCCACGCGCGATGACGACGCTTTCGCCGTTTACTGCCACAAAAACATTGTCCTTGTAGTCCTTGTTATCGCGGAAAAGCTCGATTTCCACGAGTGTGTTTTCGCCTATATTTTTAACTTCGTTATTTTCAACTGTCTTCTTTGCCATATTATTTTCCTCCTTTATTTGTCAGAGCGAGATTTTGGGGACGGCGGGAATTTTTGTAATCCGAAGGTGCAACAAAAATCCTCTCACTGCGGTTCGGTCACGGCTCGGCTCTGACAGTCCACCGGACTGTCATTCACTCCCTCGCCGCCGCTTCGCTACCCCGTCCCCAAACTGTGCAGCAGCGAAGCTACCCCGCCTCAATAGTTTTTTCTTTTTAGTGTGTGCGCATTTTACATCCCGAAATGAGGGATAGGAAAAAAAGATGCAGATCAGTCAAACTGAGACCGCAGGTGTATGCAGATACTCCGTGGTCGAAGTTTGGCTGAAGAAAAAAGACATATATTGAAAAGGAAAATCGCACACGCGATTTTTCTTCCTACGCTCATTTAATGTAGTCGAAAAATACGGGGGTTCCCCTATATCCTTTTTGTCTTTTTTCGTTCTGCGCTTTTTTTACATCCCGAAAGTGGAAGCGGTTTCAACACGAACCATATACGGTTCCACAAGTCTTACTGCCGCCTTTGTCGCCTTCCAGCCCGCGCTTGCA
>JAZRFX010000047.1:0-1432 GCA_045643845.1 Clostridia bacterium
GATGTCGATTGCACGGTAGAAGTTGTACTTGAAGATTGTATCGCCCTGGAGACCTTCTTCTTCGAACTTTGCCATATACTCTCTTGCTTCGTCACGGATAGCGCCGAAGCCCTTCTGAGTTGCGTTCCAGAAGTTAGCAACGAAGTGACCTACGGGAGACTGGCAGTTGTCCTGCTTCTGGAAGAAGAGAACGCCGTTGCCGATCATGTTGTCACGGTGGTAACGGGGCATATACTCGTCAACGATAGCGGACATCTGGTTCTTATCCCAGAAATCACCTGTCTCGAGTACATACTTTTCGTCTTCGGGATCGATATCATAGGGGTCCTGATCACGGAGAGGAATAGTACCTGCGCGAAGCTCCTTCATAAACCAGTTGAAGGATGTCTCGGGGTAGAGAGCGCAGCAACGGTAAGTAGTACCAACCCAACCAACGATAACTTCGTCTCCGTTGATGAGTACGGGCAGGTTTTCAAAGATGTTGCGGAGGTTCTTAGCTCTCTTCAGGATACCTGTGAGCTGGGGGTTGTTCATGTAGAACTCAGTAACAAGACGGTAACGGTTGATATCGATACGGGGTCTTGTTGTACGATACTTCTGACGGATTTTCGCAACTCTGTCAGATATAGGCTTAAGTTCAAACATTATGTGTATGCTCCTTTCAAAATTTGCATTTAATAATTACTCATTTTTCACGCAATTACCTATATTATAGAATACCAATATTTTCGACAAAGTCAAATAATTTTTGGTATTTATATTATATCATCACATATAAAATTTATCCAATTCAATATTGTTATGAATACATGCACTGTTTGGATATTTTCGCGTGTTCCGAGCCATACTGTAACAAAAGGAGATGATAAAAATGATCGAGCAGGATACCATAAAGCTTTACCGTGAATGTGACGCAGGTATAAAAATGGGCGTTTCTTCAATAGACGATGTGCTGGAATTTGCCGACAGCAAGAGACTTACCCAATATCTTACAGAGTGCAAAAACCAGCATCTTAAGCTGAAATATGAAATCCAGTCATATCTGGACAAATACCACGACGACGGCAAAGAGCCGAATCCAATGGCAAAGGGCATGTCATGGATAAAGACTAATGTAAAGCTAACCTTGAACGACTCTGACAAGACCATTGCCGATTTGATGATAGACGGCTGCGATATGGGCGTTAAATCCCTCAGCAAGTATCTTAACCAGTATGCCGCCGCGGATGAAAACTCCAAGAATATCACAAAGCGCCTTATAAGCCTCGAAGAGCAGCTTTCAAAGGATATGCGTCAGTTTCTGTAAAAAAAGAAAGCACTCACAAATGTGAGTGCTTTCTTAATATCAGACTATATTTTAGCCGATTGTGCAGTACATGAAGTACTTGTAGCCGAGGGGGTTGGAGAAGAAGCCGTTTACGGAATCATCGAT
>JAZRFX010000048.1:0-4874 GCA_045643845.1 Clostridia bacterium
CAGAGCATCAGGTTCGCCTGAAGTTGCCGAAAAGGCAGCATTTTCTGATGTTGACGCGGAAGCTTACTATGCAGATGCTATCGCGTGGGGCGAAAAGAACAATATCATCAACGGTTTTGAAGACGGCACAATCGGTATCGGCAAGGCTGTTGACCGTGAACATGCTGCAACATTCCTTTACGAATGGGCAAAGCTTGAAAAGAAAGCCGACAATAAGTACGGTGAAATCCTTGCTACATATGACGACGGTAAGGAAATCGGCCACTATGCACGCACAGCATTTGCATGGGCAATGAGAAAAAGACTTTTTGAAGTAGCTGATAACAAACTTCTTCCAAAAGAAAACGTTACACGTGGTTGGGTTGCATACGCAGTAAGAACTATCTTTACAACTCATGTTTGCGATTGGGCAGACTGGAAAGATAACGGAAACGGCACCTGCACACGTACTTGCGCAATCGATAACGGTCATACAGAGGAAGGCCCTCACTATTTCAACAACGGCGAACTTACAAAGGAAGACGAAATTACATACACTTGTAAGAACTGTCTTGTAACAAAGGTTGAAAAAGTTCCTGCAGGCGCTGAAATCGTTACTCGTAAGGACCTTGAAAACGCAATCGTTGAAGCTGCCTGGGCATACTATGTAAAGGGCCCCAGACTTCAATACGATTCAGCAGGTGTTTCATATCTTAACAGATATACAGGCGGTACAGGCAGAACAAGTGCCATGACACCTCCCGAACATTCTACTGAAGATATGACATTCTATTCAGTATGTTCTGACTATGTATTCCAGTCATATCTTGAAGCACTCAACATTCTTTGCATGGGTGACAGAAACACACAGTTCGGTCTTTCAACAGACCAGCTCTTCTACACAGGTGAAAACCAGCAGGAAAGAAGAACTGCTCTTGTAGCGGTTAACGAACCTATCACAGATAACGATGTTGACTGTGTTGTAGCAAAGTGGATTGACTATGACTACTTTATGGAAAAGGGTAGTGCTACAAAGAAGAGCGAATTTGCAGCATTCAACGTGTATGATTCAACTCATTACACCGACTATACAGAAGGTATCCAGTTCAAGGAAGACGGCTACGATGGCAATCCTCACTACTCATACTACGATATGGAAGGCAACAAACTTTCTGCACAGCAGGTTGAAGATGACTACTTCTACGCTTTCACAGACAATTACAAGGAAAATCTCCGTCCCGGTGATGTTCAGGTTTCACAGAACCACGCTACACTTTTTGTAGGTAGCGACCTTACACTCCACTGCTCATACCCCACAGGTGGCGGTAAGATTGGTGCTGACGGCGACAAGATTGAACCCAACGGTGCAATCTTTGCTGACTTCAATTATCCCAGAACAAAGTTCGGTTCATCAAAGAAGCAGACACTTATCGTTCTTCGTCCCCTTGATATGATTGTAGCACCCGGCTATGACGAAGACCCCGGTAACGATATTGCAAAGGATTTCGTAATTCCTGAGGAAACAAAATCCCGTGCACAGTTCCCCGCAATGGATATCGACAGAACTGTTGAAGTGACACCTTTCGGTAGCGCGGTAAGTGGCGAAAACCTTACATACACAATCAAAATCACAAACAATACTAATAACGAAAACTATCTCCGTTGGGGTGCAGAATACGTTCACGGTAAGAGAGAAGCTGTAACATACAAGGGTCTTGTTGTTACTGAAACAGCTCCCGAAGGAACAGAAATCGTAGCTGAAAGCATCACAGGTGGCGGCATTCTTGAAGGCAACAAGGTTACTTGGAACCTTGCAGACATCGCTGCAGGCGAAACTGCTGAAATCAGCTACAGTGTTAAGGTAACTGCACCCGTTGGCTCAATCATCGTAAACGATGGTGGCCTCGTTGCAAACATCCCCTCAAACATCCTTAAGACAACAGTAGGCGGTGCTAAGCTTGGCACTGAAAAGGTAGATGCTCTCAAGGCTATTACAGCAGGTGGTACAGATGTTCTCAAGGCATACGGTGCAGATACAGATTTTGCTGAAGCAATCTACAACAAGATCGGCAAGGAAATTTCTCTTCCCAACGTACACGACCTTGCAGTAAATCTCTTCAAGCCTGAAACATTCATCCCCGGCGACGGTTGGGGTGAAGATGGCGGTATTCACCCCGGTGCTTACAAGGAAATCACAACATACACACGTCAGTATGAAGTAAGCGAAGAATTCGCGCCCTACCTTGATATGCTCGTTGACCGTCTTTACGGTGGACGAAGCTTCTATGCAGGCGAAAAGGAAAAATGGAACTATGCTTCAAAGATGGTATTTGACTTCCGTCCTGAACACCTCGAAGCAGGTGATATCGTAATCTACTTCAAAGCAAAAGACCAGACAATGGAAAATATGACAGGCGAATTTGAAAAGGTTGACGTTATGGTTTATGACGGTGAAAACCTTATCGCTGCACACACAGCAGGTGGAGAAACAACATACGAAATCATCGGCAAGGATGATATGTACAAGCGCCTTACACAGCTTATTTCATGGGATGACGCACAGCTCTTCTTCGTACTTCGTCCCTCACAGGCAAAATAATCAATTAAAACTAAAAGCACTTGGTGAAAACCAAGTGCTTTTTTGTTGACCTTTCCTTTACAATGCTATATAATGGTTGTAAGTTTACTTGAAAGGAACCATAAAAATGAAAAAGTTGACAAGCTTGTTATTGATATTTATAATGCTGTTCTCGTTGACAATGGTCGCATCTGCGAAGGAGCCCGTCTACCTTTATGTCAACGGGAAATATATTAAGGATGCAGTCGGTTTTATAGAAAACAGCCGTACATTAGTCCCCGTCCGTGCACTTGCCGAGCAAATGAATGCCGAGGTAATATGGATAGAAGCCGAGCGCAAGGTTGTCCTTAATAAACCCTGCGACAAAATGGAATATAACGGCACCACATACGAAAACGTTGTCGCAACTTGCGAACTTGTCCTCGACACCGCGCAGATAAGAATCAAGCTGACACAGGGCGACAAGGAAATCTTTAACGTACTTAAAAAGCTCGATTGTAACGCAACTTCGATAGAAGGTCGCACACATATCCCCGCGCGTTTTGTCGGATATGCATTGGGTTACAGCGTCGAATATACATTGAAAACGACAGGGCACACCGTTTATTATGAATTCATCGGCAAGCAGACAATAGATTTTGAAGTCGAGCAGATACCCAATCAGCCTACCGAAAAATATCCCGAAATAATGATGTATAGTGAAAAGCCCTACCGCTACAGAAAAGGTTACGGCGATATTATGATTTTTGACACAAGCGAGGGCAGAATAGAAAACGGCACTTTCGTGAATCTGTACCCCTACAGATTGACGGGAACGAGAACTATTATCGAATCCGACGAAAAGGAATATGAAATTTCAAATTCCAAAACAATGGATGAAAACTTAAGCACCTTCGCCAAGTTTTATGAGGATAAAACAGGTAATGATGTAGAGATTAAAATATATCCCGATGGAGAAAAAGTATATAGGTTTGAATATCTGACAAATGCATCAATAGGGACTAAAATTGTACTTGGAACATCAGTAAATTCTGGAAGATGTTTACCCCAATATTTAAAGGATACGATGTATTATGAAGTTATAACATCTGCGCCTCCTATATACGATTACAGTATGTGGTATAACATTTGTCAATATGACAACGGATTTCGTGGAGCAAAATTCTATGGAACAAAGGATGACAGCTTTTTAAGAATCGGCTCAAACAAAAACACCCTCTTGTTCTTGCATACATTCCTTGGAGAAACAGGTCAGCGTATCAGTAAAATGATGAGCGACTATTATACATTCTCGGGCTATTTTGCCGTTCCGCAAGAGAGCGAATGGAAAGAGTTTTCGGAAGATGGAACACCAAAACCTTTTAACCCCATTGATAAAGAAGCCACCGAATATTACGGATTGAATTTTGAAGCCAAATATGAACCGGGCCCGAAGTATGTTTTAGCATTAAAAACAGATGAACAGGAAATTTATATTGAATATAATAAACCAAATATTGAATATTCTTTAACATCAGGTTATACTGTCGCATTCGAAAAAATTGAAAAATAAAACTAAAAGAAGCACTTGGCGAAAGCCAAGTGCTTCTTTTATTACATTAACGGTGCGAACAGTCTTAAAATCGCGTTCAGTAACTTGCGGAGCGGATGCATATTTTTATATGTGTCAGGCGTGATTTCTTCACACCTTGAAAGCGTGTCTTCAAAATCGCGCTTTACATCGCCGACGATACTGCTTCCCAAAAACCACGCCGCACATTCAAAATGAAGATACAAACTGCGATAATCAAGGTTTATGCTTCCCACAACGGCAACGGAGTCATCGCTTACAAAGGTCTTCCCGTGAATAAAACCGGGAGCGTATTCATAAAGCTTTACGCCTGCTTCCATAAGCTCCTTGTAATAACTGTACGCAACTGCGCGCGCGTACCAATGGTCAACGGTGCGGGGACATATAATCCTGACATCAATACCGCTTTGTGCCGCGTTGGTAAGCGCAACGACCATCTCGTTGTCAAGGATAAGATACGGCGTTGTAATCCACACATACTTTCTCGCCTTGTTTATTATATCGAGGTATATAAATTCGCCAACCTGATACTTATCCTGCGGGATATCGCCGTATGGCATTACGAATCCGTCGCCCCCGATGTTATCTTTTTCAAGCTGTGGTTCAAAATCCTCTATATTTTCACTCTTCCACGAATTGTGCCACCACAAATGAAGGAACAACCTCGTAAAGCACCACGCCGCTTCGCCACGAACCTTTACCGCCATATTCTTCCAATGCCCGATGGGAGAATCTACATTTATATAT
>JAZRFX010000049.1:0-5745 GCA_045643845.1 Clostridia bacterium
AACGCTGGCTGAAGAAAATATTTTCGTAATGACCGAAAACCGTGCTATGACGCAGGATATCCGTCCACTTCACATCGGCATACTTAATCTTATGCCCACGAAAATCGAGACGGAAACGCAGCTTGCGAGACTTCTGGGCAACACTCCCCTTCAGGTTGAAATTACCCTTGTGCAGATGAGCACTCATAAGTCAAAAAATGTGTCCGAGGACCATATGCTCGCCTTCTACAAGACATTTGACGAAATCAAGGACAGAAAATTCGACGGCTTTATCATCACAGGCGCGCCCGTTGAAAAAATGGATTTTGAAGAGGTTGACTACTGGGATGAACTGTGCGCGGTTATGGAGTGGACAAAAAAGAATGTTCACTCAACCTTCCATATCTGTTGGGGCGCTCAGGCGGCGATGTATTACCACTACGGCATCCCGAAAATTCCGCTTCCTGAAAAGCTTTCGGGCGTTTATCAGCATAAGGCGGTTTATAAGCAGTCTATGCTCCTCCGCGGTTTTGACGATGTGTTTATGGTTCCTCACTCAAGAAATACAACCGTCAGGATTGAGGATGTTGAAAAGTGCGAAGACATAAAAATCCTCGCCGTTTCCGACGAGGCTGGTCTTTACGCGGCATCCACGCAGAACGGGAAGCAAATTTTCATTACGGGACATAGCGAATACGACGCGAACACTCTTAATAAGGAATATATCCGCGATGTAAATGCAGGTATTAACCCCCATGTTCCCGAAAACTACTTCCCCGACGACGATCCGACAAAAGAGCCGCTCGTAACATGGCGCTCTCACGCAAATCTGATTTATTCAAACTGGCTTAACTACTTTGTATATCAGAGCACTCCGTATGATATTTCGGAAATTTGATAGAATGCGGAATTCGGAATCAAGAGAAAAAGACGACTTTCAATGAAAGTCGTCTTTTTTAATTCATTTCCTGTCATCCTGAGCGTAGCGATTTCCCTCCGAGATTCTTCACTTCGTTCAGAATGACAATTGGATAAACAAAAAGGGAAACACGGTTTCGTGGTTTCCTGCATTCACTTCGCATTCCGCACTCCGCATTCCGCATTTTAAATTTGGTTTGCGGGTAATTCGTCGGCAAAAAAGGAATCCGCACAATTCGTACGGATTCCTACCAAACAAAACTTAATTAAAGCCAAGAGAACAGGCTTTTACCATCTTTTTATTTACTTCTTATTTACTTTGGCGAATGGTCTGCGCCAAAATCGCCCGCCCAGGCGGGTAAGTTTGGATGCGGAACTCGTAAACCGAGGTCCGAAGGACTTCCCGACGCTGTACTAAGTACTGCGAGAGGCGAGGTTTGCGGGTAATTCGTCGACAAAAAAGGAATCCGCACAATTCGTACGGATTCCTACCAAACAAAACCTAATTCAAGCCAAGAGAACAGGCTTTTACCATCTTTTTATTTACTTCTTATTTACTTCGCCGACGAATGGTCTGCGCCAAAATCGCCCGCCTGCTCTTCTTCTCCGTAAACAATCGGGGCTGAATAACTGAGCACCTCTCTCTTACTCGAGGACTGTCCGACAGTCACCTCATCGCCCTC
Organism: Clostridia bacterium; assembly: GCA_045643845.1. Classification (GTDB taxonomy): domain Bacteria; phylum Bacillota; class Clostridia; order UMGS1883; family UMGS1883; genus UMGS1883. The sequence continues at coordinate 1,581 of JAZRFX010000049.1, forward strand.
TTTTATCTCCACCTCGGGAGCCATAAGCGAATACTGGCTGAGCATTTTCGTTTCGACCTTTTTGCCATTTATGAAAATCTCGCTTTTTTCGGTAAAGCCTTGCCCCTGAACATAAAGACTATTTCCCATAACGCTGATTTCATCGGTTATAATGGGGAGTGTTCCCATACGCATATTCGTTTTTTCGTAGGGTTTTTTACCGCCGAACTGGAGATTTTCGCCGTAGAGCATATCATACGCGAGAGATGTTATATACTCCTGATACACTTCTTCGGAAAGATCTGATTTTTCGGAATTTTTATACTGATGAAGCTTCGTAAGATTTCCGTTATTGAAACCTACCGAGCGAAGAATTTCACTCGCAAGCTCATAAGTTCTTAAATCCTTATCCTCTTCCGGAAGACCGAAATTGTTCCATGTCACATACTCGGTCAGATACACATCGTCCGTTGTGAGATCTTCGTTTTCAAGGCCTATCGCAGGAAGATGATCGCCGTACGCGATGACAAGTGTCGGTCTTTCGCGTTCTTCAAGAGCCGAAATAAGACTTCCGAGGAACATATCCATTTCCCACACCTGATTTATATAATACTCAAGTGCGCAAAGCTCTTCTTCGCTGAATTTTTCACTTTCAATTTTGATAACGCTGTCGCTACCCGGGATGGGCTTAAGCGGGAATGCGCCGTGTCCCTGAACCGAAACGGTCCATACGAAACGGGGATTTTCCGAATTTACTCCGTTTTCCTCGTCGGTATAGGTAAGCGCCGTCATAATTTCATCCGTCAACACCTTGTCCTTACACCAACCGTACGGAGTCGTTTCAAAGCCGTACATATATTCCTTCGACTGGAAGGTGTCAAATCCCAATCGGGGATAAACCTTGTCGCGGTCGTAGAAATTTCCCGTGTGGTTATGAATCGCGTGGGCGGTGTATCCGTTTTCCTTGAGATTGTACGCTATTGATTCACAGCTTTCCGAGAGCATAATCGTCTTATACGGGTATTCCCCGGGGCCGAAGTTATCGAGATTTATTCCCGTCAGCACCTCAAACTCCGTATTGGCAGTACCGCCGCCGAGCGACGGAACCGAAAGGTATCCCGACGAGAAATTCTCCTTGAGATAAGTGTGAATCGGTGTCGGATCCTCGGAAAAGGTCATATCACGAATCGTTTTCGGGTCCGCGAACGATTCAAGCTGAATAAGTATAATATCGGGCTTTATAAGCTCGTCCGTGCTATTCGTTTCGGGGAGCTTTGAAATTATTCCCTCTATTTCATTATCGCTATAGTCTGCAGGCTTATTTATGCCCGTGTCAAGCATACTACTTGAAAAGCAATATGCAAATCCGTAATTTTCATACGCCTTGACAATGCTTCCGAAATCCGCGCCGATTGCGTTTGTATGGTGCATCAAAAAAGAAGAAAGCGCCAACACTACGCCGATAATTGCGATTGAAGCGCAGTTTCTGCCGTAGCGGATTTTCTCTTTCGTTTTCGGGCTGAAAATCCACAGTAATACAAGCAGCGCAACACCTACTGCGACCGCAAAGTATATGAGGATTCGCTGCCATAGTGCAAGGTATATGAATATAAGGCTTATTTTCATTATTTGAAAATCAATTGCGCCAAGCGGAGTCACGCGGAAAAACAAGACTGCGCAGTTTGCAATACCGCAAACGAGCCACGGAAGTGAGAAAAGAAACAGCCAAAAAAACCTCCGTTTGAAAAGAAGCGCAAACGATATTGTCATCAAAATTATAAGCGAGTTATAGAAAAACACCGCAGGACTTGTGAAAAGATGCGAAAATGCCTTTATTACACTATGTCGGCTGAGGGTTTCTATCAAAAGGTTTTCAAAAAAGCTCAACACAATCAAAAACCATACGGGATGATTGTCGAGTGCCTTTTTCAAAAACATGAAAAAGCTTTTAACTTGTTTCAAAAAATCACCTTCTCAAGCGGTTAAAATGTCATATTCTCCGTAGGTGCCTGAACGCTGCATCCGCCAAGAACAAGAGCGACTACCACAACTGCGACTACCACAACGGCAATTGCAATCAGGATTTTTCCTGTATTTTTCTTCTTTACGGGAGCTTTTACTTCTTCCTCGTGCAAGGGAGCGTTACAGCCGCTGCACACTTCGTTATTATCGGGATTTATTTTACCGCATTTGGGACAGAACATTGTAATCCACCTTTCAGTTTCTTTTGTAGGTGCAGAAGGAAAATTCCATTCCCTCGTGCTCCATAATTTCACTTTCTTCAAAAAGGGTCCATTTACTGTCTTCGTCAATGTTGAAAAAGTATGTGTCACAAGGCACGCTTTTTCTTACCCTGGTCACGAGCGCTGTGTCACAGTCATCCTTGAACATTTCGTAAATTTGTCCGCCGCCGATAACGAAAACATCATCGCTTTCAAACTGCTTTACATATTCAAGGATTTCTTCCTTTGTATTAAACACTACCGCGCCTTCGCGGGAGAAATTTTTATCGCGCGTCAAAACTATATTAACTCTGTTTTTGAGCGGGTTTCCGCCAGGGAAGGAGTCGAGCGTTCCGCGTCCCATTATAACAACCTTTTCCTTGGTCTGTTCGCGGAAAAATTTCATATCGGGCGGAAGCGAGAATAAAAGGTCGCCACCCCTTCCGATTCCGAAATCCTCGGAAACGCAAACTATCATTTTCATAACTTTTTCTCCTTAAATCGCAACGGGAATTTTAATATCAAGCGTGTGGAATTTGTAGTTTTCAAAGCTCACGCTATCCTTTGTGAATTTGTAGAAATCGGTAATTGATGTATCAATATTGAACTTTGGCGCATCGTAGGGGGTTTTTGAGAGAATCTGCTCCACAATCGGGATATGACGGTCATAAATATGCGCATCGGCGATAACATGAACAAGCTCGCCCACTTTAAGACCGCTTACCTGCGCCATCATATGAACAAGCACGGCGTACTGACACACATTCCAGTTGTTTGCAGTAAGCATATCCTGCGAGCGCTGATTAAGAACTGCGTTAAGAGTGTTTCCGCTTACATTGAAGGTCATCGAATACGCACAGGGGTAAAGGCCCATTTCGTGAAGGTCCTGATGATTGTAGATGTTTGTCATAATACGACGGCTCTGCGGATTGTTTTTAAGGTCGAAAAGAACGCGGTCAACCTGGTCGAATTCGCCCTCTTTATACTGATGCTTAACGCCGAGCTGATAGCCGTACGCCTTGCCGATAGAACCGCTCTCGTCAGCCCAGGAATCCCATATACGGGTTTTGAGGTCATTTACATTGTTGCTCTTTTTTTGCCATATCCACAAAAGTTCCTCAACGGCAGCCTTTAAAAATGTCTGGCGGAGGGTTATAACGGGGAACTCCTCGCTAAGGTCGTATCGGTTTACGATACAGAATTTTTTGATTGTATGCGCCTTTTCGCCGTCGGGCCATACGGGGCGTACATCGAGCAATTCGTCCGAAAATCCGTTATTCAAAATATCTTCGCAATTCTTTTTAAAAAGTGTATCTGCGTAACTCATATTTTACATCTCCTTTGCCATTTAGGCATACTCACTTAATTTTATCATTTTTTTATTATTAAGTCAACAAAAAACCGCTTGCAAAAATTGCAAGCGGTTTCGTCTTTTCTACCGATTTAGTTTTCTTTCTTTTCTGCTATGGTTTTTAAGAATTTTGCAGACTTATTTGCATCTTCCACCAGCTGTCCGAAAGCATACATGAACCACGATGTAATCCATGAAAGAATGATTCCGCCTACGATAGTAATGAGTCCCATCATAAAGAAGAATTCGTCGCCGAAGCTAAAGAAGACAATTCCTGTCATAACAGACGCAATAATTCCTGCTGCGCATATGAATCTCGCAAGATTCATTATTTTTCCACCGATGTTTTCAAACATATTTTTCCCTCTTTCCCTTTTTCCTTAATTATATCTCTGAAGCCACCTTTTGTCAACAAGATTAAATTTTGTAAAGGGATTGAATGTTGCCCCGTTTTATGATAAAATTATTGTGACTAAAAACGAGGTGATATTATGCGCAGACTTAAAAAAGTGCTCGTGCTTTTATTTCTTGTCTGCTTTTCTTTCGGGCAGAGCGCCCTCGCCTACAGGATAGGAGCCAGGGTAGGCAAGGTTCTCGCCACGGATATAGTGAC
>JAZRFX010000050.1:0-2700 GCA_045643845.1 Clostridia bacterium
GTTTTTTTAATGCAATGGATTTTTCTAATAATGCAAATAATATGGAAAATAGTGCAAACAATCACAAAAAAAGAAGGAATCCGCCCATTTTGCGGATTCCTTCCATCATTTTTTATTATGCATTATAAACTTTGCATTACGCGAAGCATTTAGCACACACCGTATGCAAGCATTGCTTCCATAACCTTCTTGTAGCCTGTGATATTAGCACCTGCTACAAGGTCGTAGCCAAGGCCGTATTCTTCTGCAGCTTCTTCGCTAACCTTATGAATATTGAACATAATGCCCTTAAGCTTTTCGTCAACTTCTTCCTTAGTCCAGCTGTAGCGCATAGAGTTCTGTGCCATTTCAAGAGCTGATACAGCAACACCGCCTGCATTAACAGCCTTGGAGGGTCCTACGATAAGACCGTTTTCCTTAAGAAGTGCGATAGCTTCGTTTGTTGAAGGCATATTTGCAACTTCGATATAGTACTTTGTACCGTTTGCAATAATCTTCTTAGCTTCTTCGATGCCAACTTCGTTCTGAGTTGCGCAGGGCATACAGATGTCTGCCTTAACACCCCAAGGCTTCTCGCCGGGGAAGAACTGGCAACCGAACTTGTCTGCATAATCCTGTGCACGGTCACGGCCGGAAGCTCTCATTTCAAGCATAAAGTCAATCTTTTCCTGTGTTGTAACACCATCGGGATCATATACATATCCGTCGGGACCAGAAATTGTGATAACCTTACCGCCGAGCTGTGCAACCTTTGCTGCAACACCCCAAGCAACGTTACCGAAACCAGAGATAGCAACTGTTTTGCCTTCGATTGTTTCGCCGAAGTGCTTGAGAACTTCACAAGCGTAGTATGTAGCACCGTAGCCTGTTGCTTCAGGACGGATGAGAGAACCGCCGTATGAAAGGCCCTTACCTGTAAGAACGCCGTTTTCCCAGCAGCCCTTGATTCTCTTATACTGACCGTAGAGGTAACCGATTTCTCTTGCGCCTACGCCGATATCACCAGCGGGGACGTCAACATCGGGACCGATATGACGATAGAGTTCTGTCATAAAGCTCTGGCAGAAACGCATGATTTCGCCGTCACTCTTACCGCGGGGGTCGAAGTCACTACCACCCTTACCGCCGCCGATAGGAAGACCTGTAAGGCTGTTCTTGAATGTCTGCTCGAAAGCGAGGAACTTCATAATTGAAAGGTTAACTGTGGGATGGAAACGAAGACCACCCTTGTAAGGTCCGATAGCACTGTTGAACTGTACGCGGAAACCACGGTTTACCTGTACTTTACCGGCATCGTCTACCCACGGAACGCGGAAGATGATCTGTCTTTCAGGTTCAACGAGTCTTTCGAAAAGACCTGACTTTTCAAGCTCGGGACGCTGCTCTACAACATGCTCAAGACTTTCAAGTACTTCTGTCACAGTCTGAATAAATTCGGGTTCATTGGAGTCTTTCTTCTTAACATCCTCCAAAATACCAAGCAAAAACTTGTTTTCCATAATAAAACCTCCTAAAATCCTATAATTTTACAATAAAGATATTATAACACCGTGAAAAAATCATGTCAATATTTTTTATTTCACGTTTTATGCTTTATTTTATCTCAACAACGGTTACGCCCGCCTCGCCCTCGCCGTATTTTCCCGGGCGGAAGCTCTTTGCGTGGGGATGATGGCGAAGCATATCGGAAATAGCGCTACGGAGCGCGCCAGTTCCCTTTCCGTGAATGATTGTAACCGATTCGAGATGCGAAAGCGATGCATCGTCGAGATATTTGTCAACAAGTAAAAGCGCATCGTCAACTGTTTCTCCGCGAAGGTCAAGCTCCATCTTAACATCGCGCGGAGCGTGGCCGCCGCCGACGATGTAGCTTTGCGCAGTTTTCTTTTTCTGCTGTACCTCTGCGGGAGCGAGTGCGGAAACATTCGTCTTGATTTTAAGGATACCCACCTGAACGGTGAGGTCGCCCTTTTTGTCGGGGAGAGTTAAGACATTACCCGTAGAATTCATCGTGGTAACCTCGACCTCCATACCGAGAGTAATTTTGGAAGGATCAAGCTTCTTTTTCGATTTGTTTTTGAAAACATCCTCGCTGATTTTTCCTTCCGCCTTATCAAGAGCTTTTTTAAGATTGCGTCTTCCTTCTTCGATTTCGGCGCGGTTATTACTTGCCGATTCCTCAAAGAGCTTTTGCATCTTTTTAACGATTTCGTCGGCTTCGCGCTTTGCCTGTTCGTAAATCTTTTTGGCGTCGCGTCTTGCATCGGCGAGCATTTTTTCACGCTGTGCACGGATTTTTGCGCGTTCTTTTTCGCTTTCTTCCTTCTGCGCCATTGCTCCTGCCGCCGCTTCGGTCGCTTTGTCAAGTTCTTCCTGCGCCTTTGCGCGATGCTGTTCGAGTGATGTAATAACATCTTCAAAACGCGTGCTTTCGCCACTTACAAGCTCTTTTGCGCGGTCGATTATATCCTCGCCAAGACCGAGGCGCTTTGAAATTGCAAACGCGTTACTCTTACCGGGTACGCCGATAAGAAGGCGGTATGTCGGGCGGAGCGATGCAACATCAAATTCGCACGCCGCATTACAAACGCGGTCGGTTGAGAGTGCGTAAAGCTTGATTTCGCTGTAATGCGTAGTCGCGGCAACCTTCGCGCCGAGCTCCTTTGAGCGTTCGAGGATTGAAACGGCGAGCGCCGCACC
>JAZRFX010000051.1:0-2131 GCA_045643845.1 Clostridia bacterium
AACTGCAACCTGATATGATTGGCATAGGTCCTTATATCGTTCACAAGGAAACTCCGTTTGCGGAATATGAAAGCGGAGATGTTTCGCTCACTATAAGGCTTATTGCGGTACTTCGCCATATGTTTCCATATGCGCTGATACCTGCGACAACGGCGCTCGGAACACTTCATCCCGACGGTCGAGAAATGGGACTTCGCGCAGGGGCAAATGTCGTTATGCCCAATCTATCCCCCGAAAAATATAGAAAGTTATATGACCTGTACGAAAACAAGATTTCATCGGGCGAAGAAGCGGCGCAAAGCCGCGCGCTCCTTGAAAAGAAGGTTCAAAGTGCAGGCTACAGAGTAGTTACAGCAATGGGTAATGTAAAAAAATGTTTAGTCGCTATGAGCGGCGGTGTCGACAGCGCCGTTGCCGCGCTTAAAATTAAAGAAATGGGAATCCCCGCCGTAAGCGCTACGATGAAGCTTCTTGGCGGTGGTGGAATAACGCTTGATGAGGAGCACGCGTGTTGCTCGCGTGAGGATATTGAAGATGCAAAAAAGGTTTCCGAAAGCCTTGGTATGGAACATCATCTTTACGATTTTTCGGAGCATTTTGCGGAAAAAGTTGTAGATAATTTCGTGCATGCATACGAAACGGGAGCTACGCCCAATCCGTGTATTGAATGCAACCGCTACTTAAAGTTTGAAAAGCTTTTTGAGGAAGCTCAAAAGCTCGGCTGTTCAAACATTGCGACAGGTCACTATGCCCGCGTTGAGTTTGACGAAGAAAGCGGAAGATACATTCTTAAAAAAGCGAAGGATTTGTCAAAGGATCAGAGCTATGTCCTCTATTCCCTTTCGCAGGAACAGCTTTCAAAAATCATATTCCCGCTTGGAGATATGACCAAAGATGAGGCGCGAAAAATCGCCGAAGAAAACGGATTTGTAAATGCGCATAAAAAAGAAAGTCAGGATATATGCTTTGTAAAGAACGAGGACTATACCGACTTTATAAAAAGATATACAGGCAAAAATTATCCCGACGGCAATTTCGTTGACCGCGAGGGAAATATTCTCGGCACGCACAAGGGTATAATAAAATATACAGTCGGACAGAGAAAGGGCCTTGGTCTTGCGCTTCCTGCACCGATGTATGTATGCGAGCTTGATACCGATAAAAACGAGGTTATTCTGTGCGATCACGAGGGACTTTTTACAAGTTCGCTGATTGCGAAGGATATAAACCTCATAAGTGTAAAGGACTTATATACACCTATGAGGGTTAAAGCAAAGGTGCGCTATCGCCATATTGAGCAGAGCGCTACTGCAACACAGCTTGATGAAAATACAATCCGCGTTGATTTTGACGAGCCACAAAGAGCAATTACCAAAGGGCAGTCGGTAGTTCTCTATGACGGAGATATTGTAGTCGGCGGCGGAAAAATTTGTTAGGAGTGATTGATTTGAAAAAAGAATCATTATTTAAACTTACTTACGGACTTTTTGTCCTCTCAACCCGTGACGGAGAAAAGGATAACGGTTGTATCATCAATACCGCGATGCAGGTAACTGATACACCGCTGCAGATTGCCGTTGCGGTAAACAAAAACAATTACACACTTGAAATGATAGAAAAAAGCGGTGTTTTCAATGTGAGTATTCTTTCCGAAAACACACCTTTCTCTGTATTTGAAAACTTCGGTTTCAAGAGTGGCAGAACAGAAGACAAGTTCAGCGGTTTTGAAAACAAGAAAAGGGCTGAAAACGGCGTTTACTACATTACAGAATATACAAACGCGCTTATCAGCGCAAAAGTCGTTAAAACAATCGATTGCGGTACACATATGATGCTTATCGGCGAAGTGACCGAGGCAGAAATACTTTCCGATAATCCGTCGGTAACTTACGACTACTATTTCAAGAATATAAAGCCGAAGCCCCAGTCAAAAAAGACGGGTTATGTTTGTAAAATCTGCGGATATGTTTACGACGGAGAACCTCTCCCTGATGATTTTATTTGTCCGCTTTGTAAACACCCTGCAAGTGACTTTGAGAAACTTTAATAGAAAAAGGAATTCGCAAATTGCGAATTCCTTTTTTGTTTTGTTTTATTTACCGAAAGTAATCGTTATACTTGTTCCTTTTCC
>JAZRFX010000052.1:0-3739 GCA_045643845.1 Clostridia bacterium
CATTTTAGTCAATAAGATAACATTTGAGCAAATTGACATAAAATTTGACTAAATTAGATAACATTTTAGCACATTTTTCAACAAGTTTTAATATATATCCACACATTTTTTCAATTATAAGCCGAAAGGACAAGAATGAAAATGACGGACAAGATAATCACAGAGGACATTATTCTCAACGCGACCATTTATGTGCCGATTTCAAGGAAGAGTTTCTTGGCGCGGTCTTTCGCAGAGGATTGTATCTCTAAAGTCGAAATCAAGCTGAACGGTGACGATTCCAGTAGCATTCTCCCGCCGAGATATCAAGAGAATCCGATGATGAAGTCTCTTTACGGCATGATGACTCTGCTTTCAGAGTATCTGCACATGATACGCGGAGATGAGGACGGAAACATTTCTATGGATTCAAAAGCGTTCGACGAGTGGGGCGAAGCATCCATTATGAATCAGCTTGACCGCATGAAGTCGAGCAAGAACCTTGAGATTCGCAACAGGGTATACGACATTCTGGACGATTACAGAGAGTTCTATCGTATGCTTGGCGTAGAAATCAGTTCGTTGCTTGCGAACAAGAACGATGTTCTTTCAAGATTCCTGCAATACTTCCAGTCGGAGATTACTCCAGACATCGTTAAAGGGCTTATGGACAACCTTTCGTCTGTCGTAGAGGAAGCCAAGGAGTACGAGCAAAAACCCAAAGAATGGGCTTCTGAAGAGCCTACAGGGGCAATGTAAGATGTCGGAAATAACAATCTATTCCCCATACGAAAAGATATATAACTACTGGGCAGAGCCGTCAATAGAGGATGTCCCCAAAAAGATTAGGGATTATCTCTTGCTTCTCCCGACAAAGGATTGCCCAGAGCCGATTATATCGAACGAAAATCCAAGAGCAAGGCTCGTTAAGTATTTGTACTATGACGAACCAAATCCGCTGTCGTTTGCGCTTCCTTCTGTAGAGGAACGGCTGAACATGATATTCGACCCGTTCCATCCAGACAGACCGAGCAACACGGAAAAGGGATACAGAGTGTTTTGCCAAAGCGGAACGGCGCAAGCAAACACAATGGGGCAGACGATTCTTCGTATTGTCATGGGGCAATCGTCGATGCAAACGCCTTTCATTTCAACGTGGTCTGTTAACTTCCAGATTCTTACGAATTATACGCTCGAAGCAAATACTGCGACGGCAGAGATTCGCACTTTCGCAATGGAACAGGCAATCATCCAAGCGTTGCATGGCGTTAACATGACTGGAGTTGGAACATTCATGCTCACAAAAAGCCAGTATTCATACGGAAGCAGGAACACCATAAACAACGGGTCAAAACCTATTACAGATGACCAAGAGCTTATGGGTCGGCTGTTAACAATGTCGTTCGAGAGCCGAGTAATGAACGACGATAAGGAATCGCTTCCGAACAAGTTTTAAGAAAACAATATCTGTGAACATAAGAAAGTAGTAGTAGAAAAATATGACACAGAGTTTGCAATACACAAACGCGGATATTCAAAGGTGTGCGAAATCTGGAGAACCGATTAGGCTCAAGAGGCTTTATGTATATCCGCTAACCGTGAAGGACTACGAACTTCTTTGGGGTTGTGAGTCTGCGTTGTTGCTTCGCATGGCAACGCTCCCTGTGACTTACGCCATCAAAAGTTATCCAGAAGCGTTATTTGCAATTGCAATCGACGGCAAGGATGTAGTCGTTAACGGTGATGTTGTCGCTAAAGCTGATGATTGGTTGCGGTTTATGATGCTCTTATGTGCATCATTCCGCATCCCTCTTCAACACATGAGAAACTGTTTCAGCTTTAACGTAGACAGAAACGATAAGAGAAAGTTGGCTTCCATAAGCGTCACACAGTTTATGGAGACGGAAGAAAATCTGGAAGTTCTTGATGTGAGCGACCTTATTGGCTTGCGAGAGATTATCGCAAAGCTAAATGGGAGAAAACTCCCAGATGAATCTGAAAACGCGGAACTCGCACAGGTAGACGCTGACATTCGTTCGCAAAGTGGAATTAGATTGGATATAAATCTCGATTCGCTGTTAGCGTCAGTTGCAAGAGACCAACGAGTTAGAATCAAAGACTTGTTTTCGTGGACAATCTACGAGTTCGAGCTTATCCGCGCCGCGATAGAAAGAGAAAGAAGATTCACGGTGAACGGTATAGGTGAGAATAGCGGTATGGTTAAGTTCCCGAAGGGGAATCCGTTTCCGTCGATATTCTTTGACAAACCCGCAGAATCTGCCGCCGTTATAAGCGCAAGCGAATTTACGCAACGCATCAACGGCGCAGTACAAGCAACAGATAGACTTCCAGATAATCTTCCTTTAATTACCAAGTAACTTTTCTTATCAACAAAAAAACATCCATTCAATAATCAAGGAGAAAAACTATGCCTTTCAATCGTGCGACTGACCCGATTTACGCGAAGGGTACGATGGATGTCTGGTGTTGGAATCCCGAAACTGGCGATTTGGATTATTACTCCAATAAAATCCAGACAAACCAGTTCCAGACTAACATTAACCTCTCGCCCGTGAACGCGGGTGTTGGCAACCCTGTTGTTATCAATCTGCCCGATACTCCCGAAGCTACGCTGACGATTACTGCGGCAGATATGTCTCTCGCGGCGCGTAGACTGGCTGTTGGTGGTACTCTGTCCTATAACGGTATTATCCCGTACTGCGAAGCAATTAAGGCAAGTGGCACTTCTCTGCAAGTGTCGCAACCGCCTGTTGCGGCTTACGGCTTTGACACCGCTTATGCGTTCATCGACAACGATGGCACGGCATACGAAATCGGTACTGACGATTACATCGTTAAGGGCTTCACGGCAACAGAAAACCAGACCTACACGGTTCGTTACTTTATGAGAGCGGCATCCGCACAGGAACTCCGTATTTCTTCGGTGTTCGCTCCTGCCGTCGAAGTCGTTATGATGAGAATCCCCGCTTACTCTGCACAGGGTAACAGCGCGAACCAAGGTTCTCATTGCGGTGACTTCTATATCTGGATTCCGCGTATGCAGTTCAACGGCAACGCCGCGACGGATGCAAGCCAGACTGCGGCTTCCACGACCGACATCTCTGGCACGGCTCTGTCCTACGACGAAGCTACCACTACTGGTGCTTGCGACGAAGCGAATGCATATGGTGCGCTTGCGTATATGGTTTATATGCCTATTGCGGGTGCTACATCTGCGGTTTCTGGCATGGTCGTTGTTGGCGGTACTGTTTCCGTTAGGGTTGGCGAATCTGTTCAGATTCCCGTCAAGTACGTTATCAATGACCAACTCGTTCAGCCGAACTATGCAGACCTTACGTTCACGAGTTCCGCGACTGGTACGGCAACCGTTGGAGAACATACTGGTCTTCTGTCTGGTGTGCAAGCGGGTAGCACAGATATTACTGTCGCTCTTGCAAGCCCCGCGCTCACTCTGGTTGTTCCCGCAACCGTTACCAACGCATAACAAAGCGTAATGCTACACAATGCCCCCTCTGCTCTTAACAGGGGGGGCATAATATCAATTATAGAAAGAAACTTGGGTTTATGAGCAAATTTATATTAGAGTACGAAACCGTCATAAGACCAAATCTTGACGCGGCAATTGAGGACGCGTTAAGAAATGAGGTTAAAGACGCGGCACTATACGCAATTAAAGATAGTGCTATTACGCAAGTGTATATGGCATATAAACCGAAGTTTTTTTCGCGCAGATATTCTC
>JAZRFX010000053.1:0-3215 GCA_045643845.1 Clostridia bacterium
GGATATGTCAATTCCCGAACATGTTGAAATGTATATAAAGGAAGGCATAGACGAAAAAGAAGCGTTAAAAAAGGTTGCAAAAGATAGAGGAGTAAGTAAAAGAGATATATATAATGAGTATAAGGTATAACAAATGCAAAATATGTGAAGAAATCCGTGCAGAAGCGCGGATTTCTTTGCTTTTTTTCGATTTTTCCTTGACATAAGGTAATAATAGTGATAATATAACAAAAGACAAATGTACGCGGGTGGTGGACACATGGAAGAAAGAAAGCTCGTAATCGCTGATTTGTCGGTTCTCCCTCCCGTTTATCACAAGGTTTTACGGGTTAAGGAAATCCTCGAATCAGGCGAAACGAAAAATGTAAACGATGCCTGCGATATGGCAGATGTATCGAGAAGCGCGTATTATAAATATAAGGACTATGTATTCCCGTTCAATCAGATGCAGGGCGTACTGACGCTCCTTATCGCGACAATCGACATTAAAGGCGTGCTCAGCAGTATGCTGGGATTTATCAGCGACGCAGGGTGCAACATCCTGACAATCAATCAGAATGTTCCCGTAAACGGCGTGGCAAATATAACAATAACTGTTCAGACTGAAAAAATGCACCTTTCAACCGATAAGCTTATTGCAGGCTTGCAGAGTATAAGCGGCGTGCGAAAGGTTAATATATTAGCAAAGCAGTAAGGAGTATACAAATGAAGAAAATTGCAATTATCGGCTTCGGTGTTGTAGGCGGCGGCGTTTACGAAATCGTAAGAGAAAACAAAGACATCCTCACAAAAAAGGCTGGCGAGGAAATCGATGTCAAGAGAATTCTTGATATCCGCGATTTCTCCGACCATAAGGAAGCAAACCTTTTCACAAAGGATTTTAACGACCTTTTAAATGACGAGGAAATCTCAATCGTTGTTGAAACAATGGGCGGTATCAAGTTCGCCTATGAATATACCAAGGCGCTCCTTGAAAGCGGGAAAAGCGTTGTTACAAGTAACAAAGAGCTTGTAGCGGCACACGGCGACGAATTCTTCCGCATTGCAAAGGAAAAGAATGTCCGCTATCTTTACGAGGCGAGCGTTGGCGGCGGTATCCCCGTAATCCGTCCTCTTGCAAACGATGTTTCAGCAAACGAGGTTACAAAGGTTTCAGGTATCTTAAATGGTACTACAAACTATATCTTAACAAAAATGTTCCGCGAAAACGCATCTTTTGAAGATGCTCTCAAGACTGCGCAGAAGCTCGGCTACGCTGAAAAAGATCCCACAGCCGATGTTGATGGTATCGACGCACAGAGAAAGATTTCAATCCTTATGTCACTTGTGACAGGTAAAAAGATTGACTGCGCCAAGGTTAACGCAAAGGGCATCCGCACTATCACAAGCGAGGATGTTGAATACGCTGAAAAGCTCGGCTGCACAATCAAACTTATCGGCTACGGCTATACAAAGGGCGAAAAGGTAAGCGCATCGGTTGAACCTATGCTTATCCCGAAAAACTGTCCTCTCTCATCAGTTGAAGATGTGTTCAACGCCGTAATGGTAAAGGGTAATATGGTAGACAATCTTATGTTCTACGGACGCGGCGCGGGTAAGAGCCCGACAGCAAGCGCAGTTGTAGGCGACATCATCGACATCGTAAGATGCGGCGAGTATAATCCCTACTTCTCCTGGGAAAAAGCGGAAGGCGACTTCTTCATTCCTTATGAAGATGTTACAGCGCGCTTCTTCATCCGCGTGAAGGATAAGGAGGGTGCAAAGGAAATCTTCGGCGCGGAAGAATTCGTTGAAGGTAAAGACGATTTTGCATTTATAACAAACGAGATTACAACAAAGGAGCTTTGCGAAAAGAGTGCAAAGATTTCTCCTGTAAACATAATCAGATTGTACAATTAAGGAGGTAACGAAAGTGAGTTTAATAGTACAGAAATTTGGCGGCAGCAGTGTGGCGGATGCTGAAAGAGTTTTCCGCGTAGCTAACCGTATTGTAGAAACTTATGACGAAGGTAACGACGTTGTAGTAGTCGTTTCCGCACAGGGCGACACAACCGACGACTTTATCGCAAAGGCAAAGGAAATCAACCCCGATGCTTCAAAAAGAGAAATGGATGTTCTCCTTTCAGCAGGCGAGCAAATTTCAATGTCACTTCTCGCAATGGCAATTGAAAAGCTTGGAAGACCTGTTATTTCGCTTACCGGCTGGCAGGCAGGTATGACAACCGACATCAACTATTCAAAGGCAAGAATCAAAAGAGTTGTCGGCGAAAGAATTCAGCACGAGCTTGACAAGAAGAAAATTGTTATCGTTGCAGGCTTCCAGGGTATAAATAAGTTTGACGATATCACAACACTCGGTCGTGGTGGCTCCGATACATCAGCGGTAGCAATCGCAGCGGCTCTCGGCGCTGACCTTTGCCAGATTTTCACCGATGTAACAGGCGTATTCACAACAGACCCCAGAATTGAACCAAACGCAAAGAAGCTCAACGAAATCACATACGACGAAATGCTCGAGCTCGCAAGCGCAGGCGCAAATGTTCTTCACAACAGAAGCGTAGAGCTTGCAAAGAAATTCAATGTAAATATGGAAGTGCTTTCAAGCTTTGTAAAAGAGCCCGGCACTATTGTTAAGGAGGAAAACACTGTGGAAAAAATGTTAATTAGAGGTATTGCCCGCGATAATGATACAGCAAGAATTGCTCTTGTAAATGTAGATGATAAGCCAGGAAAAGCTTTCCAGGTATTCTCGATTCTTGCAAAGAAGAAAATCAATGTAGATATCATCCTTCAGTCAATCGGTCGTGACGGAAGCAAGGATATTTCATTCACTGTAAGCGAAGACGACCTTGAAGCAGCTCTCAATGTAATCAACGAAAACAACGCTATCATCGGTGCTGAAAAGGTTGTTTCTGACAACAATGTATCAAAGGTTTCAATCGTTGGCGCAGGTATGACATCTAATCCCGGTGTTGCTGCAAAGATGTTCGAAGCGCTTTTCGATGCAGGTATCAATATCCAGATGATTTCAACAAGTGAAATCAGAGTAAGCGTTCTTATTGACAAGGATGATGCAGAAAAGGCAATCCGCGCAATCCACGCAAAGTTCGAACTCAACTAACAGGTGAAATGAAGCCGTCGCAGCTGCGACGGCTTCATTTCACCTGTTAGTTGAGTTCGAACTTTGCGTGGATTGCGCGGATTGCCTTTTCTGC
>JAZRFX010000054.1:0-12897 GCA_045643845.1 Clostridia bacterium
CCGATATCGGCGTGTGCGTTGCAAACGGACTTGATGCGGTAAAATGCATCGCAGACCGAATAGTCAAAAGGAACGACGAATGTGCCATAGCAGACCTGATTTCCACACTGACAAGGGAAATGGGTGACTTTAAAAAATAAAAGAGAGTTGGAAAAAATCCTATCTTCTGAAAAAAGAGGAAAGCCCTTGGCGTGCACAAGGACTTTTTTTGTGCTTTTAAAAAGCAAAAAAAGAGTTTCAAAAATTCCATATTGTTATGATAATTCCATTTACTTGTATGCGGCAAATATGTATAATATAATTAGGTATTAACGGATATATTGAGCTTATGCGAATATATCTATATCGAAAAGATAAAAACTATTCTGATAAATTTTATAGAAAGGTGTGTTGAGAGTGGAAATTAAACAGGCCGCAATGGTCGGAACTCTGGAATCAAGCGATATCCAGATAAGCATTTCTCCAAACACAGGCAAGGGAATCGACATTCAGCTAGAGAGCGTTGTCAAATCTCAGTTCGGCGACTCGATTGTTGCTACAATGAACGAGGTTCTTAAAGAATTCGGCATAGAAGATGCAGCAGTAAACGCAGTTGACCGTGGCGCTCTTGAATGGGTTATCCGTGCAAGAATGCAATCAGCCTGCTGTAAGGCAACAGGAACACAATTTGACTGGAAAGGGGAGGATAAGTAATGCAGAAGGCTAAACTTAAAAGAACCTCTCTCTATGTAAGCGGTGCAAGTCCCATCAATATGATTCAGGCAGCTTTCTACAACGAAGATTGCTTGGTTTATGACCTTGAGGACTCCGTACCCAATGCGGAAAAGGACACGGCAAGACTTTTGGTGTATAACACAGTCCGCTATCACAGGCCTGCCAACAAGTATGTTATCATCCGTGTAAATGGTATATATTCCGAATTCATCGATGAAGACCTTGAAGCAGCAGTTCGTGCTAACCCCGACGCTATCCGTATTCCCAAGGTGGAATATAAGGAAGAAGTTATCCGCATCTGTCAGCGCATCACGGAAATTGAAAAGGCTGCAGGTATGGAAGTGGGCAAGATTGAAGTATGGTGTAACATCGAATCATACCTCGGCCTTATAAACGCATACGAAATCGCAACTGCTGATGAACGCGTTGTAGCACTTGCTCTCGGCGCGGAAGACTTTACTGCAAGTATGAAATCACATCGTACGAAGGAAGGTCTTGAAATCTTCTACGCCCGTAACGCACTTCTTACCGCTTGTCGTCACGCAGGCGTTGAAGCAATCGACGCAGTATTCTCCGACATCAACGATGTTGAAGGTCTTAAGGAAGATACAGCGCTTACCCGCAACCTCGGTTTTGATGGTAAGACCTGCGTACATCCCCGACAGATTGATGTTGTAAATTCATTCTTCACTCCCAGCAAGAAGGAAATAAAATACGCACTCCGCGTACTTCAGGCTGTTGAAGAAGGCAAGGCGCAGAAAAAAGGTGCCGTTACACTTGACGGCAGTATGATTGATAAACCTATGGAGCTTCGCGCAAGAACCACTCTTGCTCAGGCTGAAGCTGCAGGAATAAATGTAGAGGAGGAATTACTATGATAAATGCAGTAGGTCGTGAGTTGCCCGAAAAAATCGGCGATTACATAGTAAAGCCTTACGCTGGTGCAAAGGAAACAATCGAGGCTGAAAAAACCGTTGCATCCCGCAGAAAACCCTCAAAGCGCGGCGCAAAAGAAACAAAGCTTATGGCGGACCTTAAAGAAGCAATCAAGGCTACAGGCCTCAGCGACGGAATGACAATTTCCTTCCACCACTGCTTCCGCGAAGGTGACTACATAATCGGCCTTGTTCTTTCAGCTATTAAAGAGCTTGGCATCAAGGGACTTCGCTTCGCTCCCAGTGCAGTTGTAAATATCAAAAATCCCTCTATCGTGGATTTTGTTAAGGACGGCACAATAAATCGTATTCAGGCAAGCGGTATCCGTGGCGAGCTTGGTGATGCAGTTGTTGAAGGTCTTGAGCTTGCAGAACCTGTTATCCTTCGTCCTCACGGCGCGCGTCCTCACGCAATCGAATGCGGAGATCTCTCAATCGATGTAGCGTTCATCGGCGCATCCGCAGCGGACGAGATGGGTAACTGTACAGGTCAGGTAGGTCCTAACGCCTGCGGCTCACTCGGTTATTCATTCATCGATTCAACCTGTGCGGAAAATGTTGTTGTAATTACTGACAACCTTGTTCCATTCCCCTGCGTGCCCGTATCTATTTCGCAGATGTATGTTGACTATGTAGTAAAGGTTGACCAGATCGGCGACTCCGCAAAAATCGGTGCAGGTGCAGCGCGTAGAACAAAAAATCCGCGCGACCTTCTTATTGCGCAGCGTGCAGCTGATGTTATGGCTGCAAGCCGACTCTTTAAAGATGGTTATTCATTCCAGACAGGCGCAGGTGCGATAAGTATCGCTTGTACAGATTTCCTTGCTGAACATACCGAGAAGGCAGGAATCCAGGCAAGCTACGCTCTCGGCGGAATGACAGCAAATATCGTTGAAATGCATAAAAAGGGACTTGTTCGTGCGCTCCTTTGCTCGCAGTCTTTCGACGCAGTAGCAGCAAGAGCTATCGTGGAAAATCCCAACATCGTTGAAATTGACAATTCAATGTATGCAAATATGTTCAATAAGAGCTGTGCACTTGATAAACTTAACTTCGGCGTTCTCGGCGCACTTGAAATTGATACAGATTTCAATATCAATATCCTGACAGGTTCAAACGGCGAAATGATGTCAGGTATCGGCGGCGGCCCCGATGTTGCAGACGGTGCTGATATCTCTATCGTAACACTTCCCATCGTCCGCGGACGAATCCCCTCGGTAGTTGACAGGGTATTCACCTGCTGTACACCGGGTTCATCAGTTGCAGTTGTTGTTACTGAGGCAGGTATCGCGCTTAATCCCAAGCATAAGAGCTACGAAATGCTTAAGGAAGACCTTCAGAAAGCAGGAATCAAGACAGTTTCAATCGAGGAGCTTCTCAAGATTGCCTACTCTCTCACAGGCGTTCCCAAGCCTATCGAAACAACGGATAAAATCACCTGTATCGTAGAATATCGTGACGGAACAGTTATCGATGTTATCCGCGAAATAAAAAGAGATTAATTTAATTTAAAATATTTTATTTAAAATTTTAGGAGGAAAATGTAATGAACACAATGGAAGAAACAAGAAAATTTTTAGAAACTCTCGGTCAGCCCGGTGGAGATCTTTATACTCTCCCCGATTCAGAAAAGCGCTTTGACGACGGTTGTCAGTACCGCTTTGAAGTACCCGGTATCCAGGGCCCCAAGGTTATGAAGGCTCTCCTTGAAGAAGTAGACCGCCTTGGCTTCTACATCCACCGCGTAACTCAGACAAAGGGTATCTGGACTCTTTCAGACGAAGATATCGAAGGTATGGTTGCACTTGCAAAGGAATACCAGGTAGAACTCGTACTCGCAGTTGGTCCTCGTGCTACAACAGATACAAGTGCATCTGTTAAGAGTGCTGAAGGCGTAAGAATGGGTTACCGTCTTCGCGGTCAGGATCAGGTTGTCAGAGCTATCGAAGATGTTCGCCGTGCAGCTCGTCTTGGCGTAAGAACATTCCTTATCTATGATGAAGGTTGCCTTTGGGCACTTGGTAAGGCTCGTGAAGCAGGTCTTCTTCCCGAAGATTGCAGATTCAAGATGTCAGCTCATGCAGGTCATGGTAATCCCTGCTCTGCAAAGCTTCTTCAGGACATCGGTGCAGACTCATTCAACATCGTTCGTGACTATCAGCTTCAGCACCTTGCTGCAGTTCGTAAGGCAATCGATATCCCGATTGACTGTCATACTGAAAACCCCACATCTTCAGGTGGTTTCATCCGTCACTACGAAGTTCCCGAAATGATTCGTGTAGCATCTCCCATCTATCTTAAGACAGGTGGCTCTGTTGCACAGACACACAGCTGGGATTCTACAGAAGCAGACGCAAAGAAGCGTGCTAAGCAGGTTCTCCTTGTTAAGAGAGTAATCGACGCTTACTATCCTGAAGCTACATACTCACCCAAGGGTTCAATCAAGCACTAATCAAATCTCTCAAAGAAAGGGATACATATTATGGAAAGAAAGACTATAACAGCACCCTTTACTGATGAGGTATTAAAGTCACTCAAAGTTGGCGATATCGTGAACGTGTCCGGCATAATCTATGCCGGACGCGACGCGGTTCTTCCCAAAATTGTTGATATGATTGAGAAAGATACTCTTAAGGATACCGAAATCAATCTCGAGGGTAGCGTAATTTTCCACACCGCAGTAAGCCCCGCAGGTGTAGGCCCCACATCAAGCAACAAGCTTGAAATTGAAGGAACTATGCCCGAGCTTACAAAAGCAGGTATCAGAATGCACCTTGGTAAAGGCGCACTCAAAAAAGAAACTGTAGAAATGTTTAACGAATATAACGCAGTTTACGCAGTTATTGCTCCCGTTACAGCGCTTCTCAACAGCAAGGTTAAGGCTAAAAAGTGCGTTGCACATCCCGAACTTGGTATGGAAGCATTCTACGAACTTCAGATTGAAGAATTTCCCTGTATTATTGCAGCCGCTCACGGCGAAAGTATGTTTTAAGGAGGTAGCGGTATGAATTTTAATTATGATGAAGTAGTTTCAAAGGTAGCAGATACTTTAGTTCGTGCAGGCTCTACCTTCAGCGAAGATAAGAAAGACGCTTATCGTCGTGCTATCGCGTCTGAAGAACTCGAACGCGCAAAATGGAATCTTGAAACAATTCTTGAAAATGCAGAAGTTGCACAGTGCAACCGCAGTCCTTTGTGTGACGATACAGGTATCCCTCATGTATTTATTGAGGTTGGTCCCAATCGCAGTGTAACAGGCGCACTCCTTTCTGCTATTCAGGAAGGCGTACGCGAAGGTCTTCGCACACTTCCGGGTCGTCCTATGGCTATTATGGGTGGCGACAAAGAAAGAATTGATATGAGCGGCGGTATCAGCCCAGACAGCGACGCACTTGACACAGCTCCCTTCCTTATCAAGGAAGTTGAGGAAGATGTTCTTCGTATCCATGTGCTTATGCTCGGTGGCGGTCCTGCTATCCGTGGTATCACTCACAGAGTGTTCCATAAGCACAGCATTGATGTTGTACTTGACGAAATCGTTGCTCGTACAAAAGACGCTACAAAGCTTCTCGGCTGTACTCCCTGTGCAGTTGCAGTTGGTGTAGGTCGTTCACAGTACGAGGCTACTGCTCTTATGATGGAAGCAATGGTTTACGGCGACTTCAACAAGCAGAGTGATATGGAAAAATATATTACCGATGAGGTTAACAAGACCGATGTTGGTCCTCTTGGCCTTAATGGTAAGACAACAGTTCTTGCAACATTTATGAAGGTTGGTCCTCAGAGAGCGAGCGGCGTGCGCGTAGTTGCTATCCGCCCCGGTTGCTGCTTTGAACCCCGTATTGCAAGCGTAGAACTTTAATCTGTAAGCACACTGGAGGCAAACTCAGCAAGGTTTTAAGCTGTCGATTTTGGTTGATACTGCGAAAAATTTCTTGAAAATAACCTCGTATTCTCTTCGTAATTTTTCTTGTCTGAACCTAAAATTGCCTATCTTAAAACTCTTCGACCATAAATTCACAAAATTTTGTGTGATTTTACGCGGAGTTTAAAGAAAGACTGATGCCTTTTAAAGACTAAAAATTAAAAGTGTGCAAATTTTATGAATTTAAGGCATGCGGAGTCCGACTCCCGTGTGCTTATAAGGAGAAATGAAAAAATGAGCAATGAATTCAAACCTATGAAATTCGGTTGCGGCAGATATGTTCAGGCTCCGGGCGCTCTTGAAATTGTCGGCAGAGAGGCTTCTATGCTTAAAAGCAAGAAAGCTCTTATCGTCGGCGGTAAGAAGGCACTTGATTCAACAGGTGCTAAAATGGAAAAGAGCCTTAAGGACGCAGGTGTAGAACCCGTATTCTACACAATGACATCTGACTGTACATACGAAACACTTGATTATCTTCAGAATACACTTATCCCGCAGGAAAATGCCGATCTTGTAATCGGTACAGGCGGTGGTAAAGTAATCGATATGGCAAAGGCAGCAGGTAAGTGCAGCGGACTTCCCGTCCTCAATGTTCCTTCATCTGTTGCAACATTCAACTGCTGGTCAGCGATGAGCGTTATGTACACTCCCGACCACAAGCCGATCGACAGAATCTGGCACCAGACTGAAATTGATGGTGTTATTCTTGATACACAGGTACTTGCAGATGCCCCCGTTAAGCTTTTTGCTTCAGGTATGGCTGATGCTTTTGCAAAGTACATCGAAACAGGCTTTATGGATGAGTCATACAATGTAAACAACACATCAGCAGGTATGTACACATCTAAAGTTATGGCAGGCACAACAAACGAAATTATCTTAAACCGCGGTGAGCAGGCGTATCGTGACTGTATCGAGCACAAGGTTACAGACGATTTTGACGCGTGCGTATTTGCTAACGTTGCTACAACTGCTATTGCAGCGGCTGTAAACTACGGCAACCACTCACTTATTCAGAGCGGTAATGGTAAGGGTGCTACATTTGCACACGCGCTTTACTATGCTTGTAAGGCGAAGTACACCGAGGAAACAGCAGAATGGCTCCACGGTGAAATCGTAGGTCTTGGCTGTCAGGCATCAATGTATGCTTATGAGCGTGGCGAATACGAAACAAAGAACTTCTCACGCTTTATGAAGGCAATCGGCCAGCCTATGAGCCTTAAGGAACTCGGACTTGATACAAGTGATAAGGGCCTTAAGGAGCTTGTTGACTGTATGATGGTTGTATGGGGTAAGCGTCCCGAGGCGCATTGGCCCATCATCTATGATGCACTTCAGAAAATCAAAGGATAATAAGCGGGGGAGGTAACTCCCCCTGACTTATAAAGGAGATTTGTGTATGAACCTTTCAGATACATTTATACATACACTTTATACACTTAAAGAAGGTCCCATCCCGAAGGAAGTGAAGGAGGAGGCAAGAAAATGCCTTCTTGATGAAGTCGGCGCAATGCTCATCGGAGCAAAAGAGGTAAAGGAGAATTTATCTTCATACCTTTCAATGTTCTCGGGCGACGACGCGACAGCAATCGGTCTCGGATGCAAGGCATCTCTTCAGAACGCGGCGCTCGTCAATGGTGTAAGCGGTCACGCATACGATTTTGACGACGGTCACCGCTTTTCAACTGTTCATCTCGGCTCTGCTATAATTCCCGCAGTTCTCGCCGTAGCGGAAAAAGAAAATCTTTCTATGGACGAATGCCTTCGCGGTATCATAATCGGTTACGAAGCGGCTATCCGTATGGGTAACTGCATTCAGCCGGGTCACCGCGGACGCGGATTCCACGCTTCAGGTACAGTCGGTACAATCGGCGCGGCTATGGGCGTGGCGGCACTGCTTGACTTTAATAAGGAACAGTTCAAGACAGCACTTGGTGCGGCTTGCACAAGCGCAGGCGGTATCCTTGAAATGCAGGTAGGCTGCTCAAACCTCAAGCCCTTCAATGTTGGTCGTGCAACACACGACGGCGTTACTGCAGCACTCGTTGCAAAGGCAGGCTTTGTAGGCCCCGATGATCCTCTTGAAGGTGAATTCGGCTTCTTAAGAGCGTACAGCGACACCTGTAAGCCCGATATACTTTCTTTGGAAAATAACAATAACTACAACATCTGCGGATGTTATCATAAGCCTTATGCTTCTTGCAGACATACTCACGGCCCTGTATTCGCGGCTATCAAGGCGGTAGGCGACAACAGTGTCAACTGGCGCGACATTGAAAGCATAACTGTTGATATGTATGCGCAGGGCGTTAATGGTCACGACCATACTGATATTCCCAGCATTGTTTCAGGCAAGATGTCAACTCCGTATTGTATTGCGTTGGCGCTTGTTACAGGCAAAATCGGAATTTCTTCCTTTGCGGAGGAAAATATCAGCGACGCCGACATTCTTGCACTTACTAAAAAGATAAAAGTAAATGCTGACGAGGAAATCACATCGTGGGTACCCAAAAAGCGCGCCGCAAGGGTGAGCGTTACTCTTAATAATAAGGAAACCTTCACTTTCCAGGCGGACTATGCCCTCGGCGAGCCTGAACTTCCTATGATGATTGAGGATTTCTGCGCGAAAACCTCCGAGCTTGGAATGTCCGCAGGCAAGAGCGATGACGAAATGAAACAAATTATCGATATGATTCTCACATTCGACGGAAATGTTGCAGAACTTATGAAAAAATTGGCATAAACCATTTAAAACTGAAATCCAGAGGTGAAAATATGGATCTTATTCGTAAACTCGTAAGCGCGGATGAAGAATATCTGCGTGACGAATCTAAAAAAGTAGGCTTTGCCGAAACCATCTCTTTCCCCGAAAATCACGAGCAGGTAAAAGAGATTATGGCACAGCTTTATAAAGACGGAACATCAGTTACCGTACAGGGTAGCCGTACAGGTCTTGCTTCAGCGGCAGTACCTTTTGGCGGTCATATCCTCAATACATCCAGAATGGATAAAGTCCTCGGTATGCGCGAGGAGGACGGTCGTTTCTTTATAACCGTTCAGCCAGGCGTAATCCTTCAGAAGCTTAACAAAGCTATCGCGGCACGCGCTTTTGATACAACTGATTGGGATGAAGCATCCAAGGAGGCTTTCACAGCATTTGGTAAAGCACCCGTTCAGATGTTCACTCCCGACCCGACTGAAAGCACAGCGGCAATCGGCGGTATGGTAGCTTGTAACGCGTCAGGTGCGAAGAGCTA
This sequence comes from Clostridia bacterium, assembly GCA_045643845.1. Lineage (GTDB taxonomy): Bacteria > Bacillota > Clostridia > UMGS1883 > UMGS1883 > UMGS1883. The sequence goes on from JAZRFX010000054.1 coordinate 8,832, forward strand.
TCACTACGGCGCAACACGCGGTCACATTCAGGCGCTCCGCGGCGTGCTCGCAAACGGAGAGAGCATTTCTATAAAGAGAGGCGAAGTTTTCGCAAAAGGTCTTGACCTTGCTCTTACTACTGAGGAAGGAAATACAATAAATGTAAAGCTTCCCACATACGAAATGCCCAAATGTAAAAATGCATCAGGTTACTATTGCGCACCCGATATGGACGCAATCGACCTTATGATTGGTAGCGACGGTACACTTGCAGTTTTAACTGAAGTTGAGATTTCTCTTCTTCCTGTTCCTGCACTTTCTTGGGGTGTAAGCACATTCTTCGCAACTGAAGCACAGGCTGCAAAGTATACAAAGCTTGCAAAACAAATCAAGGAAGGCATCGTTGCTATCGAATATTTCGATATTTGCGCGCTTAATATCCTTCGTAAGCAAAAAGCGGAAAATACTGCATTTGCAGGACTTCCTTTCATTCCTGAAAACTACGGCTGTGCAGTATACACCGAGCTTCATTGTGAAAGCGAAGATCAGGCATATGAGCTTCTCGAAGCACTCAGCGGATATTGCAGCGAAGCAGGTGGCAACCCTGAAATGACTTGGGTAGCTACAAGCGACAGCGACCGCGATATGCTTCACTTCTTCCGCCACGCAGTTCCCGAAAGCGTAAATATGCAGGTTGAACGCACAAAGCGTACATACCCCGAAGTTACAAAGGTTGGCGGCGACCTCGCAGTTCCCGACGAATACTTTGAAGAACTTCTCGGCATTTATGAAACAACACTTAAAGAAGAAGGCTTACAGCACGCCGCTTGGGGACATATCGGCGACAATCATATCCATGTAAATATTCTTCCGCAGGATATGGACGAATACAGTCGCGGTAAGGCTCTCCTTGCAAAGTGGGCAGGCGAAGTTTCCCGTATGGGCGGCGCAGTTTCAGCGGAACACGGCGTAGGTAAGCTCAAGGCTCCCTTCCTCGAAGTTATGTATGGAAAAGAGCATATCAGCGAAATGGCAGCACTCAAGGCAGTATTTGACCCGAAGTGTATGCTTGGTCGCGGAAATCTTTTTGCACCGCAGGAGGAGGTAAAATAATGAAAATTATAGTTTGTATGAAACAGGTACCTGCTGCTGCAACGGCAAGCATAGATCCCCTTACAAAAACAATCGTGCGTACAGGTCGTAACGCGGTAACAAACCCCTTTGACCTTTATGCACTTCAGACAGCGCTTGATATTAAGGAAGGCGTTGGCGGAACTCTTACCGCTGTTACAATGGGTATTCCCGCAGCGCAAAAGGTTCTCCGCGACGCAATCAGCCGTGGCGCTGACGACGGCGCAATCCTTTCGGACCGCGCTTTCGCAGGTGCTGATACACTTGCAACATCCTACGCTATTTCGCTCGGCATTGAAAAGCTTGGCGGTGCAGACCTCGTTGTTTGCGGTAAAATGGCGGTTGACGGCGATACAGCACAGATTGGTCCCGAGCTTGCACAGCATCTTGGCATTTCACATGTTTCGGACGTAACTGAAATCCTTGAAATGGCGGAAGACCACCTCGTAGTTCGTCGTGTATGGGACGATGTAGAACAGGAGCTTTATTTGCCCCTTCCCGCACTTATCACAGTTGCAAAGGGCGCAAACCTTCCCAAGCTTCCCACAATCCCGGGTATGCTTAAGGGACGCGTAGCGGAAATCCCCACATTCACCGCGGAAGACCTCGGCGCAGATATTGCCCGTTGCGGTCTTAAGGGTTCTCCCACACAGGTTGTGCGCACATTCACACCTCCTATGCGTGGAGAGGCTCAGGAAATTGAAGGTAATGAAAAAGAGCAGGCTGTAAAGCTTTCTCAGATTATCAGGGAGGTGCTCCATGGAGAGGATTAAAAAAGGTGCCCTTTGGGTATTTTGTGAAGTTCAGGCAGGCGAACTTTTGCCTGTAGGCTTACAGCTTCTTGGCAGAGGTAAGACATTGGCTCAGGAAAGCAACCGTTCACTCTACGCAGTAGTTCTCGGTAAAATTCCGCAGGAGAGCGTAAAGCTCCTCCACGCAAGCGGTGCTGATGAAGTTATTATGAGCGTTGGCGCAGCATTGGAAGAAAAGCTTGAAAAACCCTATGCTGACAGCCTTATTTCTCTTGCAAAGCAGTTTGAGCCTGACATTCTTTTAGTTGGTGCAACACCCTTTGGTCGTGCATTTGCACCCCGTGTTGCTGCAGCACTTCAGACAGGTCTTACTGCTGACTGTACAGAACTCAGCATTGAGGAAGAAAGCGGACTCCTTCTTCAGACCCGTCCCGCATTCGGCGGTAATATGATGGCTACAATCCGCACAGCTACAAGCCGTCCGCAGATGGCTACAGCCCGTCCTGGTGTGCTTCCGCTTCCCGAACCTATGGAAGTTGAAGACCGCGAAGCTGTAATCATCGAAGATAACGGCGAAAAGAGCGTAGTTAAACTCCTTAAAGAAACTGCTATCGAACGAGGCGCAGATATCAGCCAGAGCAAGATTATCGTTGCCGCAGGTCGTGGTATCGGTCAAAAGAAGAACCTCAAGCTTGTAAAGGCGCTTGCTGATAAGCTTGGCGGCGTTGTAGGCTCAACCCGTCCTCTTGTAGATATGGGCTTTTGTCCTTACAGCGGACAAATTGGTCAGACAGGCTACAGCGTAGCTCCCGACCTTCTTATCTGCTGCGGTATCTCAGGCGCAGTTCAGCACCTTGCAGGTATCGGTGGGGCAAAGACAATTATTGCTATCAATACTGACCCCAAGGCTCCCATCTTTGCAGTTGCGGATTACAAAATTGTAGGCGATTGCGTTACAGTTCTTGAAAACCTGCTCAAAGAAATGGAATAAACATTACTTAACTAAAACCCTAACCTGTAAAAATAGAAAACGGCAAACTGATTTATCAGTTTGCCGTTTCTTTTTAGAACAAAATAAAACAAATTATTGAAAAAACCGACGATTTATAGTAAAATAGAATAATAAAAAGTTTCTCGGGGAGGAATTGCAAAAATGAAAAAAATATCAAGAATTTCAGCGTTGGTTTTAACTGTGATTTTAACTCTTTCGGGTTGCCAGTCAAAAAGGGCTTCCGATACTAAAAATCCGCAAACACCACCTGCTCAGAACGGACAGCCTTCTGCAGCAATAAACACAGAAATAAAAGATACCGAAATACAAAAATTCTTTGCTGACTATGTTGACAGCAAAGAGCGTCCCATCGCCGTAATGATTGACAACGATAACGAGCAGGCAAGACCGCAGGCAGGTCTTGAAGACGCGTATCTTATATACGAAATGGTTGTCGAGGGCGGCGCGACAAGATTTATGGCACTTTTCAAAAACGCCGACACCGAAAAAATCGGCCCCGTGCGTTCTTCCAGACACTATTTCCTCGACTACGCACTTGAAAACGATGTTATCTACACCCACTACGGCTGGAGTCCCAAGGCGCAGAGCGACATCTCATCCCTCCGCGTTAATAACTTAAATGGTATATCGGGCGACGGCGAAATCTTTTGGCGCAACAGAGATTACACAAGCGGTTGGCACAGCGCTTTTACAAGCATCGCCAATATTAAGGAAAAAGCAGCTTCGAGAAAATATTCCGATACTGCATCACAAAAAAACGCGATTACATACTCGGCGGAATATCTTGATATGAAAACCGACACCGCCGCAAACAGCGTAATGCTCAACTACTCGGGCAAATATAAGACGGGCTACACATACGACGCCGAAACAAAGCTTTATGAAAAGTCAATAAACGGCGCGCCCCACGCTATGCAAAGCGGGGAAACGGTCAAGGTAAGAAATATCATAATTCAGCTTATCGGAGATTCCTCTCTCGGCGACGGTACTGACAGGCGAAATGTCGTAACAACTGGTAGCGGAAAGGGTTACTACATAACCGATGGCTATGTTAAGAGTATTAAATGGTCAAAATCCTCTCGCACAGGACAAACAATCTATACCGATGAGGACGGAACCCCCCTCGAAATAAACCCGGGCAAAACATTTATAAATATTATTAGTCCCAATGCTAAAATAACAATGGAATAA
>JAZRFX010000055.1:0-3757 GCA_045643845.1 Clostridia bacterium
TCGTTGACAAGACTCAGGAAAATGTTACTGGTAAGGTAAGACTTAAGCTTTACAAGGGCAATATGATCAACGCAGGTGTATGGAGTGACTACTCACTTTATTCTGAAGAAATCGCTACATTCGGCGAAAGCGATTACAACCAGAAGGATGCTGATGGCTTCATCAACCTTTACGGTCTTCCGATTGCTGTTCAGGCTATGGTTGATGCAAAGAATAAATAATTCTGAAAGAATGATTTATTCTTTGCAAATGCAGAATGCGGAATTCTGAATGCAGAATTAAAAACTGTAGCAAGGCGCATAGCCTTGCTACAGTTTGCTATTATTTAAGGAGGTATTCCTATGGACAAAATGTGGGCAGGGCGCTTTTCAAAGGCGCTCGATAAAGAGGCCGACGATTTCAACTCCTCCATACATTTTGACTGCAAAATGTATAAGCAGGATATAACAGGCTCAATCGCGCATGCAACTATGCTTGCCGAGTGTAATATTATTTCAAAAGAAGATTCTGTGACCATCATTGAAGGTCTTAAATCAATTCTCGCCGACCTTGAAAGTGGTGCGCTTGGATTTGATTTTGATGCGGAAGATATCCATATGTTTGTTGAGGCTGAACTTACAAAGCGTATCGGCGATGTTGGTAAGCGTCTTCACACAGCGCGTAGCCGTAACGACCAGGTAGCGCTTGATATCCGTCTTTTTATGCGTGATGAAGCAAATGAGATTATCGCGCTTATAAGAAAGCTTCTCGCTGCAATTCTCGTTCAGGCGGAATCAAATAAGGAAACAATTCTCCCTGGTTACACACATCTTCAGCGTGCTCAACCGATTATGTTTGCGCATCACCTTTGCGCTTATGCAATGATGTTCATCCGCGATATCGGAAGAATTGAGGATGCAGTAAGAAGAATGAACTTCTCTCCCCTTGGTTCTTGCGCGCTTGCAGGTACAACATACGAAACAAACCGCGATATGACGGCGGAGCTTTTAGGCTTTGACGGAATTACGCTCAATAGTATTGACGGCGTTTCCGACCGTGACTTTTGCGTTGAGCTTATGAGTGCATTTGCACTTGTTATGACACATCTTTCACGCTTTGCCGAAGAAGTTATTCTTTGGTCATCGTGGGAATTCAAGTTCGTTGAGCTTGACGATTCATACACAACAGGCTCATCAATTATGCCGCAGAAGAAGAATCCCGATATGGCGGAGCTTGTCCGCGGTAAGACAGGTCGTGTTTACGGCGACCTTATGGCGATGCTTACAATTCTTAAAGGTCTTCCGCTTGCATACAACAAGGATATGCAGGAAGATAAGGAAGCAATCTTTGACAGCAGCGAAACTGTTAAAAAGTGTCTGAGCGTATTTGCTCCTATGATTGAAACAATGTCAGTTCGCGCTGACAAGATGTATGCCGCTGCAGGCGAAGGCTTCATCAACGCAACTGACCTTGCTGACTACCTTGTTAAGAAAGGTCAGCCTTTCCGCAGTGCTTACAAGACAGTCGGTCAGATTGTCGGCAAGTGTGTTGCTGAAGGCAAAACTCTTGAAAAGCTTACAATGGCTGAATATAAAGAGTTTGACAGTCTTTTTGAAGAAGATTTGTATGCTGAAATCGACCTTAAGAACTGCGCCGAAAAGCGTATTTCCGCAGGCGGCACATCAGTTGAATCAATTGAAAGACAGATTGAGTATATAAAGAAACACATATAAAAAAATAAGGCTATGCAGTCGCATAGCCTTATTTTTTTATCTTTAACTTTTCAAGTATTCTTTTTGCATATCTTTTTATAACGCGTTTGTAAAAGGTTTTTTCGGCAAGACGCGCGTATTCCATATATGCCTCATCTTCCCTGCCTATATACTTATCACCCTGATAGAAGCCCTCGAGCATACCAACTATATCGCTTTTCTTTACAGTCGTTTCAAGCACGCCGCGGTTATCTCCGCAGATGATATAGCCTTTCTTCGTAACCCTCATAATGCGGTGCATCGTGTAGTGCCCCTGCTTCCTGTAAACGGGGATGTCATATTTCTTAAGCGGAAATACGGGTGGTACAATTACAACCTTGTCGCGCCCTTCAACAAGCATGGGCTGCATACTGTCGCCTTTTGTAGAGGTTACATATATTCCATTTTGTTTTAAGCTTTCTTCAAGTCCAATCATTCTTCCAACCCCAATAAGTTTTTTGCATTGGTGTAAAATATCTTTTCTTTTTCTTCCTCGGTAAGGTCAAGTGCTTCTATCTTTTCCGCTTCTCTTTTAAGTGAGATTGCGGGATAATCGCTTCCGAAAAGCACCTTGTCTACTCCGTGGGCGCGAATCATTTCGACCATTTTTTCAGGAGTTACTTCCCACATAGTGCTTGAAGTATCGAACCACACATTTTTGCCGACGAGGGATTTTGCTTCCTCATCCCATACGCTGTATCCGCCCATATGAGCCGCGATAAATTTATGCTCGGGGAATTTTTCAAGAACTCTTGAAAGGCGCTCGGGATTTGAAAAATCAAGCTTCTTATCCCCTACATGGAGAACTATCGGATAGTCGCTTCCTATTTCGTCATACATAAAAAGTGCTTTGTCGTCATCAATATTGAATGCCTGAAAATCGGGATGGAACTTAAAACCCTTCAGTCCGTGATTTTTTATGCGCTGAATTTCGTTTTTCACATCTTCAAAATCGGGATGCACCGAGCCGAAAACTATAAAACGCTCGTCCCTCAAATCAAAAAGGAAATCGTTATTTATTGTTACCTGTGTAGGCTTTGTCGGGGTGGAAAATATAACCGCCTTATAAAAGCCTGATTTATCCATTTCCGCGCGCATATCGGTAAATGTGCCAAGGCATTCCCACGGCATACCATAGTGCTGTTCAAGGTTTGCTATCGCAAGGTGTGCAATCTTGGGATTAAAAATATGTGCGTGAAAATCTATGATTTTTCTCATACCAAAACTTCTTTCTACAAAAGTATTGCAGCGATATTGTCGCTGCAATACTATAAAAACTTTCGCCGCGAAAGGATGACCTTGTCATCCATCAGCCCGGAGGCCACTGGAGAGAACGACCGCCAAGCATATGGAAATGAAGGTGTCCTACTGTCTGTCCGCCATCCTGACCGCAGTTATTTACAATGCGGTAACCACCGTCTGCGATGCCTTCCTCTTTTGCGATTTTAGCCGCAACTGCGTAGATGTGACCTACAATTGAGGAGTTTTCTTCATTGATTTCATTTGCGGAAGCAATATGCTCCTTGGGGATAATGAGAACGTGCACAGGTGCCTGAGGCTCAATATCGCGGAACGCGCATACAAGCTCATCCTCATAAACCTTTGTGGAGGGAATTTCTCCTACCGCTATTTTACAAAATAAGCAATCCATAATTATAACCTCTTTCCAGGGGACGGATTACAAAAATGCCCCCTTGTTTGGGGACAGGTCAATTTTTGTTGCACCTGCGGATTACAAAAATGTCCCCGTCCCCCATACCACGTTTAACAACTATTGTGAAATAAAGAAAGGATGATAAAAATGGAAATGAATGAACTTCAAACCCTGCGTCACAGTGCGTCACACGTGATGGCACAGGCAGTGAAAAGACTTTTCCCCGAAGTGAAGCTTGCAATAGGTCCTGCTATTGATGATGGCTTCTATTATGATTTTGACACACCTAATCCCTTCACCGCTGAAGACCTTGAAAAAATCGAGGCGGAAATGAAGAAAATCGCCAAGGAAAACCTCAAGATTGAGCGTTTTG
>JAZRFX010000056.1:0-4715 GCA_045643845.1 Clostridia bacterium
AAAGTGTAATATCATACTGAAAATGGTGATAGCGTATGTTTGAGAATATAGAAAATTTAAAAGTAGAGTCAGTTATCCGCCAGACGAGTAAGCCCTCGGGAAAAACAAAAAAAAGAAAAACGAGCAGCTTCAGTATCCGCGTAAGCGGCTCGATGCGATACGACTTTGAGGATAAGAGCATAACTGTAAATGCGGGCGAAATGATATTTCTTCCGCAGGGCTCGACGCACGACTACAAGGTCGAATCCGAGGAGGACAGCATATGCACAATCATAAATTTCAGCGGAGAGATAAAAAACGCAAAGCCTATGCGCTTCTCCCTGAAGGATTTTTATGATTCAGACTTTCTTATGCATCGCTTTGCCGAGAGCTGGAAGTTCGGCGCACCGTCCGAAAGATATAAATGCACCTCGGTTTTGTACAGCCTTCTTTCCTATATAACTAATATAGAAAATATGAGCTATCAGGACAAAAAGAAAATCCGCATAATAACACCTGCGGTTGAATATTTGAAAAAACATATCTACGACACGAATCTTGAAATTGCACAGCTTCATAATCTGTGCGGAGTTTCAGACACTTATTTCAGGAAAATATTTGTTTCGGAATTCGGGACAAGTCCCAAAAGCTATGTTATGGAAAAGCGCGTTTCCTACGCAAAGTCCATCATCGACAGCGGAGATTTTGTAAGCGTGAAGGAGCTTGCTCTCACCGTAGGCTACAAGGATCCTCTTTATTTCGGTAAGGTGTTTAAAATGCACTACGGAGTTTCTCCGACCGATATGAACAAGTAAAATTTCATTATTTTTGCTTGTAAAATGCCGGTTTCTTCACAAAAATAAGCCAAAAAGAGTAAAAGTGGAAAATCATATTGACAACTGCAAATACAAAGTGCTATCATAAGGTCAAGAAATTTTTAAGGAGAAAAATCATGAGCTTATTCGTATTTGCAGCTGCATATTTTTACTTTTACTTTATCATGACCAAAAGTAAAAGTGATTTGTGCTGCAAATAATAAGAGTGTGTTTTTCAAGGCTCTGCAGTGACAATCACTGCGGAGCCTATTTTAATTTACGGAGGGTTTAAAAATGATCGTAGTAGTAAACAACAATGCAGAAAAGGAACAATTTGATAACCTTGTAGCGTGGATTGAAAGCCAGAATGTGCGTGTTCACATTTCTGCGGGCGAATATCAGACAGTACTCGGACTTATCGGTGATACAAGCCGTATTGATACAGAGCTTCTTGTAGGACTTGACATCGTATCGCAGGTAACACGCGTTACCGAGCCCTTCAAAAATGCCAATAGAAAGTTCCATCCCGAAGATACCATTATAGAATGCGGAAGCGCAAAAATGGGTGGCGGACACTTCGGCATAATCGCAGGCCCCTGCTCAATCGAAAGCGAGGAACAAATTATAGAGGTAGCAAAGGCGGTAAAGGCGGCAGGTGCGGATTTCCTCCGCGGCGGCGCGTTCAAGCCAAGAACTTCCCCCTATGATTTCCAGGGTATGCGTGCCGACGGTCTTAAACTTCTCGTTCAGGCGAAGAAGGAAACAGGGCTTCCCATCGTAACTGAAATTATGAGTGCCGAGCATCTCGACCTTTTCGACGATGTCGATGTTATTCAGGTTGGCGCAAGAAATATGCAGAACTTCGAGCTTTTAAAAGAGCTTGGCAAGACTAAAAAGCCCATTCTCATCAAGCGCGGTCTTGCAAACACTCTTAAAGAACTTCTTATGAGTGCCGAATATGTTATGAGCGAAGGCAACGAAAATATAATCCTTTGCGAGCGCGGTATCAGAACATACGAAACTGCGACAAGAAATACTCTTGATATTTCAGCCGTTCCGCTTCTTCACGACCTCAGCCATCTTCCCGTAGTGGTTGACCCCAGCCACGCTTGCGGTATCGCAAAACTTGTAAAGCCTCTTGCTCTTTCAGCAGCGGCGGCGGGCGCTGACGGACTTATGATTGAGGTTCACAATAATCCACAGAGAGCGCTTTGCGACGGCGCGCAGTCACTTACTCCCGAGCAGTTTAAGGATACTGCAGCGGCAGTAAGAAAGGTTCTCGAAGTAATCAGGTGATTAAAATGAAAATTGCAGTAGCAGGGCTCGGACTTATCGGCGGTTCTTTTGCCAAGGCATTTAAGGAAAATAACAATACGCTTTACTGCCTTGACCGCAGCGAAGAAACAATCGCCCGCGCAAGGCTTGAAGACGCGATGGACGAGCACCTTACAAAAGAAAATATAGGCGAGTGCGACTTTATCTTTGTCGCGCTTTACCCCAAAGCGACGGAGGATTTTCTCCGTGAATACGCTCCTTTTATTTCAAAGGAAGCAATTGTAATTGATTGCGGCGGCGTAAAAAATGAAATTTGCAAAACGGGCTTTGAAATCGCTGAAGAATACGGCTTCCGCTTTATAGGCGGACACCCGATGGCAGGCACACACTTTTCAGGCTTCAAATATGCGCGGGCATCACTTTTTTCGGGCGCATCGATGATACTCGTTCCGCGCAGGAACGAAACAATCGAAACGCTTGAAAATACGAAAAAGCTTCTCGTTACGGCAGGCTTTAAAAGCATTACGATAAGCACAGCGGAGGAGCACGATAAAATCATCGCCTTCACCTCACAGCTTGCGCACGTTGTTTCGAACGCCTATGTAAAAAGCCCCAACGCCAAAGTTCATAAAGGCTTTTCGGCAGGAAGCTACAGAGATCTGACAAGGGTTGCAAAGCTTAATCCTTCAATGTGGGCGGAGCTTTTTATGGAAAACTCCGAAAATATAACATTTGAGATAGATAATCTTATAAAAGAACTTGAAAAATACAGCGAAGCCATTAAAAACGGCGACCGCGAAGAGCTTGAAAAACTGCTTGCTGAAGGAACAAAAATAAAAGAAAGTATTGGTTGATATGAGAAAAGTCACGGTAAATGCTTCAAAAAATTATGACATCTTAATAGAAAAGGGCGCAATAAACCTTGTAGGAGAGCTTGCAAAAGATATTATCGGGAAGGGAACGGCGTGCATCATTACTGATTCCAATGTTGCGCCGCTCTATCTTGAAAAGGTAAAGGAGTCCCTTTTGAAAGAAAATATAAAGGTTTCCTCCTATGTTTTCCCTGCAGGCGAAAAGTCTAAAAACGCGCAGACCTACATAGAAATTCTCAACGCCCTTGCACGCGAAGGACTTACAAGGAAAGACACCCTTATCGCCCTCGGCGGCGGTGTTACGGGCGATATGACGGGATTTTGCGCGGCGACTTATATGCGCGGAATAAAGTTTATTCAGATTCCGACAACACTCCTTGCGGCGGTGGATTCCTCCGTCGGCGGAAAGACAGCGATAGACCTTGACTGCGGAAAAAATCTTGCAGGTGCGTTCTATCAGCCCTCAATGGTTATTTTCGACACTGACACACTTTCCACACTTCCCGAGGAATACTTCGCCGATGGTATGGCGGAGGTCATAAAGTACGCCGTGATAAAGGATGAAAGCCTTGAAAAACTCATCCTCGCTGAAGAAATTGATATAGAAGAAATCGCTCAAAAATGCGTTGAAATAAAGCGCGATGTTGTAAATGCCGACGAATTCGAAGGCGGCATCAGGCAAATTCTCAATTTCGGGCATACAATAGGCCACGCGATTGAAGCCTGCTCCTGCTACACTCTTTCCCACGGGCGATGCGTTGCTATGGGAATGTACATTGTGTCAAAAGCATATGGATATGAAGAGCTTTGCAAAAAGCTTCTCAAAATGTATGAAAAATACGGCCTTGAAATAAATTGTCCCTACACCCCCGAAGAAATTCTTGAGAGGGCTAAAAAAGACAAAAAGGCAGACTCCGTTGGCGTAAATCTTATCGTTTCCCGAAAAATGGGAGAATGCGAAATCGTAAAAATCACAATGGATGAACTTCTTCGCGTAATAAAGGAAGGAATGAAGTAAATGAAAGCCCGACTTTCACCTTCACAACTGAATGGGAAAATAACCCCGCCTCCGTCAAAATCGTGCTTCCACAGAGCGCTCATCTGCGCCGCGGCGTCGGATAAGCCTACAAAGATTTTGGCAGCATCCTTTTCAAAGGATATCGAGGCAACAATATCGTGCCTTGAATCACTCGGCGCGAGATTTGAGTACGGCGACGGCTTTGTGACAGTTTTCCCGATAGAAGAAAATGACAAAGAATGCGTTCTCGACTGTAACGAAAGCGGTTCGACGCTACGATTTATGCTTCCCTTTGCGGCGGCGCTTGGAAGAAAGTGTACCTTCGTCGGCGCGGAAAGACTTGGAAAGCGTCCGCTTCTTCCTCTTTGCAAGGTGCTTTCGAAAAACGGCGTAAGGGTAAATTACGGCGAAAGCTTTCTTCCCTGCACAATCGAGGGAAAGCTTGCAGGCGGAACATATGAAATAGAAGGAAATATCAGCAGCCAGTTTATTACGGGGCTTCTTTTAGCTCTCGGCGTGGCAGGTGGCGGAGAAATCCGCGCAACGACACCGATAGAGAGTGCTTCGTATATAGATATAACAACAAAAATCCAAGAAGAATTCGGCGTAATCGCGCAAAAAAAGGATAATTCCTTTATAATATCCGCAGGGCAAAAATACACATCGCCGAATGAATTTTGTGTGGAGGGCGACTATTCAAACGCGGCATTTTTCCTTGTAGCAGGTGCGCTTTCAAGCGAAAATGGTATAACGATG
>JAZRFX010000057.1:0-1348 GCA_045643845.1 Clostridia bacterium
GGGGAAGTAAAAAACTCCGCACGGATTTGTACGGAGTTTTACACTCATTTCACATTTTGAAATATCATAGTGCAATTTAGCACATTCAAGAATGGGATAAATTAGTGCAGAGCGCGTAAACTGAGCCGAAGGGTTATCCGAAGCTGTACATAGGTACAGCGAGAGGCGAAGTTTGCGCGGAGAAAAACGCGTAAATTTTGAAATTCGCTTGCGGATTTCTACATTAAATTTTAAAAGGAACATTGATAAATAGCCCGATAAAAGTGCAGACATTAACAAGTTTGCGTTTTTCGTTCGGTGCTGCTTTATCACAATCGAATGAAAGGATGATTACCATGGCAGAAATGAATGAACTCCAAACTTTACGCCACAGCGCGTCGCATGTTATGGCGCAGGCTGTAAAAAGACTTTTCCCCGAAGTAAAGCTCGCAATCGGTCCTGCGATTGATGACGGCTTCTACTACGACTTTGACACACCCAACCCCTTCACAGCTGAAGACCTTGAAAAAATCGAAGCTGAAATGAAGAAAATCGCAAAGGAAAATCTCAAGATTGAGCGTTTTGAGCTTCCCCGCGAAGAAGCACTCCTGCTTATGAAGGACGAGCCCTACAAGGTTGAACTTATCAACGAGCTTCCCGAGGGCGAGGTTATCTCCTTCTACAAGCAGGGCGAATTCACTGACCTTTGCGCAGGTCCTCATGTGAACTACACAAGCAAGGTTAAGGCGTTCAAACTCCTCAGCGCAACAGGTGCTTATTGGAGAGGCAACGAGAAAAACAAGATGCTTCAGCGTATCTATGCGACAGCATTTTTGAACAAGGACGACCTTGCTGCAGAGCTTGAAAGACGCGAAGAAGCAAAGAAACGCGACCACAACAAGCTCGGCCGTGAGCTTGAGCTTTTCACAACAAGTGAAGTTATCGGTCAGGGACTTCCCATTCTTCTTCCCAAGGGTGCAAGAATCATTCAGCTCCTTCAGAGATTTGTTGAGGATGAAGAGCAGAAGCGTGGCTGGCTCCTTACAAAGACTCCCCTTATGGCGAAGAGCGACCTTTACAAGATTTCAGGCCATTGGGACCACTATCAGGATGGTATGTTCGTAATGGGCGACGAAGAAGTGGACAAGGAAGTTTTCGCACTTCGTCCCATGACCTGTCCCTTCCAGTATCAGGCATATCTCAATCGCGGCAGAAGCTACCGCGACCTTCCCATGCGCCTTAACGAAACATCAACTCTTTTCCGTAACGAAGCATCAGGCGAAATGCACGGTCTTATCCGCTTAAGACAGTGCACTATTTCCGAAGGTCCCCTCATGTGTACTCCCGAACAGCTCGAGGACGAATTCTA
>JAZRFX010000058.1:0-8845 GCA_045643845.1 Clostridia bacterium
GATGAAAGTTACAATTTCGTCTTTTCCTTTTCCTTCGCTGAGCATATATGCTGCACGAATGACCGGAGCCCCGTAAATGCAGGAGAATCCCATGCTGTCAATTACAATAATTTCTCCGCCACGCTCATCCATTACTTCCTGCGCGGACATAACGGCGTTCTGATACATACCGCTGCCCTTCGAGGAAATGGTGACAACGATAAGAGTGTCGTAGCCATTATCCATTTCTTCGTTGAAAGCGTCGATAAACTGAATGGGTGTTACCTGCGCAGTTTTCGGAATCGGTGCATCCTTGTCGGAGAGCTTTTCGTAAAACTCCTCTTTAGTCATATCGATTCCTTCTCTGTAATATGTTTCTCCGTCAAATGTGAACGAAATAGGAAGAACGCGTATTCCGAGTTTTTTCGCTGTTTCAACTGAAATATCGCTTCCGCTGTCAGTAATTATTTTAATCTTGCTCATCATCAACATTCCCTTCAAAAGTTTTTATTTCAGGTTCATCTTTCTTTATATGAGAGTTATCTATTGTTTTGCTTCTCGTAGCCATTTCCTGCTGTGCGCGAAGGAGCGATGCGTATATGCCATCTTTTTCTATAAGTTCCTTATGAGTTCCCGTTTCGACAATCCTTCCTTCTTCAAGAACGAAGAGCCTGTCAGCATTTTTAAGTGTTGAAAGCCTGTGCGCAATTGCGAAAACGGTTTTTCCTTCCGTAACATTCAAAAGTGCGTTTTGTATTTTTTGCTCCGTCTGGGTATCTACGGAAGCTGTCGCTTCATCAAGCACAATAAGCTTCGGATTTGAAACAATGGCACGGGCAATTGATATTCTTTGCCTTTCGCCGCCTGAAAGTCGATGTCCCTTCTCCCCGACATATGTATCATATGCATCGGGAAGCGACATTATAAAATCGTGCGCGTTTGCTTTTTTTGCCGCCATAACACAATCTTCAAGAGTTGCTTTCGGGTTCGAATAGCAAATGTTTTCGAAAATTGTGCCGCTGAAAAGGTAACTTTCCTGAAGCACTACGCCAAGCATTTCTTTATAATCTTCTTTTTTATAATCGTTTATATCTATACCGTCAAGGAGGATTTTTCCGCTGTCGGCATTGTAAAGGCGCATTATAAGATTTATCAGCGTACTCTTTCCTGCTCCGCTGTGACCGACAAGGCCAATCATTTCGCCTTTTTTAACGCTTTCATTGATATTTTTAAGGACCTTTCTGTAACTCTTGTAGCCGAAAGAAACCTTGTCAAATTCAATTTTTCCTTTTATATCACTGACGCTCAAATCAGTTGTGGCAAAAGTTTCATCGGTTTCGTCAAGAACCTCAAACACGCGCTGCGAGCTTACTATTGCCATTGTAAAATGTCTGGGAAGCATTGTAAACCACTCAAGTTTAGCATAAAGGAAGCTTCCATATGAGGAGAACTGAACAAGTTCGCCGACACTCATTTCATTTTTGAGAACGAGGCTTCCGCCGTAAAGAAGAACGAAGTATCCGCCAAGTCCCATAAGGAATTTTATAAGCGGGAAAACTGTATATACATACTTTTCGTTTTTACAGGTTATATCCCTTACCACGCCTGCAGTTTCCTTAAAACGATTTATCTCGTCATTTTCCCTGCCGAATACTTTGACCACCTTTATTCCATTAAGGACTTCAGTAAGGCGGTTTGTAAGGCGGTCCATCTTGCGCCATTGCTTCATATAGCGTCTTCGTATGCTTTTGCGGATTATATTTACTAAAAACGCCGCAAAAGGCATTGGTATAAATATCAAGAGAGCCAATTTTGCATTGAGAGTAAAGGTTATAATCGCAACTGCAATGAAAAGGCATACCTCGTTTACCGCCATAATGGCGATGTCCTGAATAAATGTCTGGATGCGCTGTGTATCATTATTTATTCGTTGCATCAAATCGCCCGTTTTCTTTTCCTCAATATATGAAAGGGGCATCTTCTGAAGCTTTTGATAAATGTGATTGCGAAGCTCCATTACAAGCGTGTTACTTGCCTTCGAAGAAATAATATCTCGAAACGCAGTAACAATCCAGGAAATTACGCCGCACAAAAGCATCAGCAAAACAATTACTACAAGTGTTGTAACCGATGCGTTTTTGTTATTTAAAACATCGTTTATAAGCCTTTTTGAAAGCTCGGGGGCTGCAACAGTTGCCGCACTCGTTATCCAGAAAAGTACGAGCAAAATCGCATATAGCGGTCTGCAGCTTTTTGAAAGCGACCATAATCTTTTAATTATGCCGAATTTGTTTGTACAAAATCTGCATACGGTCGTATTTCGCACAAAGGGCTTTCCGCACTTGGGACAAACCCTTTCCTTCGGGAAAGTTTTTTCGTTTATTTGCGGAACATTTCCCTCTATGAGTTCATTTATTATTTCAGCGATGGCGCTAAACTGTTCAATATAACACATTGTAAAACGAACAATTTGTCGTCTTCCGTCTTTAAAATATGCCTCAAGAATTCCGCCACCCGTATATTCGCCGCAGCATACCTTTTCTATGTTTTTTATATTTTCAACCAAAGTTACTTTATCATTTGTAACTATACAGATTTTTTCTTTACTTACCGCAAAGATTCCATCGGTGTAAGTGCCGTTAAAATCAAGATCAAACTCTGACGAGATGAGGATTTCCTTTTCGTCAAGCGCTCTTGCGATAAGTTTGCTGTATTTAATTATCGTAGCCTGACTACTCATTGCCATCCTCCTTAAACTGATTTTTTATATCCAGATTTCAAGAACTTTTTGTGTTTTATCGTCTGCTTTTGTTATGTCGGGAATATAATAACGGTTGCCGTAAACATCCGTAAGCATAACGCGGTTTTTACCGAGTCCTCTTACATTTGTTCCAAGGTCGGTCATCGTGAATTCCCTTTCGCCTGCTGTGGTATTCGTTTTCCATGTCGCGCTGCCGAATTCTTCCTTGACATCGCTTACCGAAAGGATTTCAGGAATAAAGTACCTTTTTTCAAGCTCCTTGCGGACAAGAATTGCCTGATTTTCAGGAAGCTCGCTTACTGCGCGAAGGATTCCTATTTCGTTTTCTTTATCGTGCCTTGAATAATTCTCCTGGCGTATTACTATATATTCTTCCTCGTACCTGAAGGGAAACATTCTTATTATTGATACTCTTCCGAGGTCGGTCCCTTTATACCTGAGAAATAAAAGCGAAGTATCAGAAGTATAAAATTCAAGGTCGTTTGCATTTATAAACTTGAGTCTTTCTTCCATAAAAATCCTCCTCTCACGAAAAGTTTTCGGCATTCACTGCGTCAAGCTGAAGATGCGCCATTTTAGCGTAAACGCCGTCTTTTTTGTTGAAAAGTTCTTCGTGCGTACCATCTTCAACAATCTCGCCTTCCTGAACCACAACGAGCCTGCTTGCATTTTTAAGCGTTGAAAACCTGTGCGCTATCGCAATAGTTGTCCTGTCTTTTATGAGATAATCCATTGCTTTTTGAATTTGTTGCTCGGTTTTTGTATCAAGCGATGATGTTGCCTCGTCAAAAATAAGTATCGGCGGATTCATAAGAATCGCTCTGGCAATACTTATTCGCTGTTTTTCGCCGCCCGATAAATCCGAGCCACCTTTTCCTATAAGGGTATCATATCCATCAGGAAGCGAGGTTATAAAATCGTGTGCGTATGCTTTTTTTGCCGCTTCCACGATTTCTTCGGCGGTAGCGCCAGGCTTACCATATGCTATATTTTCAGCAATTGTACCTTCAAAAAGAAAGGTTTCCTGAAGCACCATACCGATACTTCCGCGGAGGCACGCAAAGCTGATATCTTTTACATTTATTCCGTCAATAAGAACTTCTCCATCGTTCACATCATAAAGACGGGTGATAAGATTGGTAATTGTACTTTTTCCCGCGCCGCTGTGTCCGACAAGACCAATCATCTCGCCTTTTTTAACGGAGAATGATACATTTTTAAGAACTGTGCGGTTCGGCACATACGAAAATGTTACATTTTTCAGTTCAATATTTCCTTCAACATTTATATTTACTGCATTCTCTTTTTCAGGCACATCGGTTTTTCTGTCGATAACCTCAAAAATACGCTGTGCGCTGTTCATACAGTTTGTCCACCAGTCAAATGTCTTGACCATAAAATTAACAGGTGCATATAAGAGAGCAAGATATCCGACGAAGGTCATAAGCTCGCCAAAGGAAAGCTTACCGCCTATAACCTGTCCGCCACCAATACCCCATACGATAAATCCGCCGAGCGACATAATAAAGCTCAGCATCGGGAAGACTTTTGCCGCAGCTACGCCTTCACGGAATTTGTTTTCAGCAAGAAGTCTGCTTGATTCATTGAACCTTGCTATTTCGGCATCCTCTTTACCAAAGGCTTTTACAACGCGAACGCCTAAAAGAGTATCGTTTATTACGGAGTTCATCGCTGATGAACGGCGCCAGGAGTGCCACTTGATTTTTTTGAATTTTCGTGTTGATTTTTTAATTATCAAAGCAATGACGGGAACGGGAATCAATACCGCAACTGAAAGAATCGGATTTACGATAAAAAGGAAAAGTCCGATTGCGCAAATTGTTGCCGCATTTATTAAAAAGTTCGGGAGTCCGTCATTTAAGAAATACTGAATATCGAGAGCGTCGCTGTTTATACGATTCAAAAGATTTCCCGTGCGTTTTGACGAGAAAAAGCTCATCCCGAGGTTTTGCATAGCCGAAAAAACTTCCGTCTTGATGTCGAAAATGATATTGCCTGACATTTCCGCACCAATTCTGCCGAGAAGTATTCCAAGAACAACTGTTATCCCTGATATGCCGATAAGAATTGCTACAAGCGGTAATATTGCACCCGCATATTTTCCGTCGGGGTTTAGTACCTCATCGTACAAAATGCTTCCCGACAAATACGGTGGCAATAAATTCACAAGTGTCGAGAGAATGATGATTGACATCATTAAGAAAAGGTGCTTTTTATATCTCGGGACATAAGAGAGCACTCTGAAAAAAAGCTTCCTTCTGCCGTTGTTTATATATTCAAAGTCAGCGTTTTTCTTTATTGATTCCTCTTTTGTATTGGGTACTTCGCCTTCTATAAGCTTTTGAAGGATATTTACGAACCACTCAACGCGCGCCGAAACTGTCAAAGTAAAATCAGCAATCGCGGAAAGGCTGTCCCCTTCCCTGATTATAAGAGAACCTGACGATACATATGTATCCGTGTAAATATCTGTAATATCCTTGTAGTTTTTGAGGACGAAGCTACCATCCTCTCCAAGTATGCAAAGAGAATCTTGAAGGGCGTAAAGCGTAGTCTTTCCGTAGGTTGCGGGGCGGGCAAGATCAGTTTCAAGAACAGCTATAATACTATCCTTGTCGATACCATATTTTTCAAGTGTTTCAATCATTTCGTTTTCACAGGAAATAGTTTCTTTTTTCATATCATTGCCGCCTCCCTTCAAAAAATTATACATACCTTATTTTATTATATACTTTTTATAAATAAAATGCAATATTTTTATCACTCTTTAAGGAAGTTTTTTGTTATTCACTTTAATTGACATTTTCTATATTTTGCAGTATAATATAATTACGATATTCTACATATTGTGTACACTTAATCTTTACAAAAGGAAAATCACCGATGAACTTAAAAACAACGAAACTGATTTTAATATTAACGCTTTTTGCAGTGGCGCTTACACCTTTTTCGGCTGTTGCATCTGAAGATGCACGAATCCTTTCAGCACCCATCTGGATGCCTGACGACGCACTGCTTGACAACGAAAATCTCCCCGTTGCGCTAAACAGTCGTATGAAGTCCGAAAAGGAAATGTATAATGCCGAAACTATTTCCGCAAACAAGATTAAATTCACCAATCTTGTTGACGGGTATTCGGTTGTTCTCCCCTCTAATTTGAAAATTGATATGTCAATTTCCGATGTATGCGCTATTTTTTCGGACGAAACCATAACGCTTAAAATTTTCAAAGAATCTTTTGATACTTCGGGAGAAAGACTTTCTTACCTCAATTATTCGAATAGATTTCTTGACAATACGGATGACCACAAACTCACAAAAAACGAAACCTACCTTGAAGGCAATAAGGAATATTATATTACAGAGTGGTCCCGAAAACGCCTTTCCGAGGTTGCGGACGACAGAAACTATTATGCCTGCATAGATGTTTGTGTCGGCGCAAGAGTTTACACATTTTTCTTCAGTTCAAACATCCCGCTAAACCTTTATGGAGGGTATGAGGATATTGTAAATTCCCTGCTTACTTTTGACCCCGCTATTCCCGTTGCAAATGCCTATAACAAAGGATATAAGGGAAATAACATCTCAAGATTGAACGAATCCACCAAAGAAACTTACAACAATCTTTTCGGTGAAGAAACCTCGTTTAAAATGGGGATGTTCCCTCCCGATAAATTCGGCGGATTTTCACAAATGGAGGCATTTGAAGAACGGCTTGGATATAAATTCAGCACATTTCTTGTTTATACTGAAATTGCCGATTTGACAAAAATCGGCGAGGATAAATATGCCGACCATGTTAAAACTTACCTTGGAAAAATAGAGCGTAATTTTACTTATGCCCAAAAAACCGACAGAGCAATTGAACTTACGCTCCAGACTCCGCTCGGACGCGAAGCGGGCTTTGCCAATATGATGTACGAAATACTTGATGGAAAGTATGATTACTATATCGAGGAATACGCAAATCTTATTGCAAAATATCCCGATGTTACAGTTCTTTTCAGGCCTTTCAACGAAATGAACGGTGACTGGTGTAATTACAGTTCCTTCCACACATCCCGCGACCCTGAAGTCTATGTAGATGTTTACAGATACCTGCATAAGAAGTTCGACGAAACAGGTTGCAACAATACGCTTTGGGTATGGAATCCCAATGAAATAAGTTTCCCGAATTACAAATGGAATAATCAGTCGCTTTACTATCCAGGGGACGAATTCGTAGATATTTATGGAATTACAGGTTACAACACGGGAACCTATTACGAAGGCGAAAGCTGGAGAAGCTTCGATGAAGTTTATGCCCCGATTTATGAAGGTGTCATCCGCCTTAACGAAAAGCCCGTTATGATAACAGAGTTTTCGTGTTCTGCAATCGGTGGTGACAAAATAGCGTGGATTGAGGATATGTTCCTCTCTCTACCCAAGTATGACAAAATCAAGCTTGGAATATGGTGGCACGCAACCGATTACGACGGTGAAAACCTTTCAAGGCCATACTTTATGGATACTCCCGAAGGAACTATGGATGTATTCGACAAATATCTGAATTAGGAGGCGATTTAAATGGAAATTTTATGGGCAGCCCTTTTTATAGGTCTTTTGCTTCTTGAAGCGGCAACGACGCAGCTTGTGTGCATATGGTTTGCAGGCGGAGCGCTCTTTGCTCTTATAGGCGAGTTTGTGGGATTAAGTATCCCCTTTCAGATATGTATTTTTATAATTGCCAGCGGATTACTTTTGGTATTCACAAGAAAAATTGTGGATAAACTTAAATCAAAGGAAAACACAAAAACCAATGTTGAAGCACTCATAGGACAGTCGGCAATTGTAACCGAGGATATATCAAATCTCGACGCAAGAGGAAGCGTAAAGCTCCGCGGTATAGAGTGGAGTGCAAGAAGCGCTGGCGGTGAAACGATTGAGAAAAATTCATATGTGACAGTCAAAGAAATTGATGGAGTTAAATTGATTGTAGATAAAATTTCAAAGTAAAAGGAGAGTTTTTTATGATAATTTTCATTTTGTTTTTGTTTGTTATTTCACTTGTAATTTCAAACATCAAGGTAGTTCCGCAGGCATACGCTTATGTAATTGAGCGTCTTGGCGGATATTACACAACCTGGGGTGTTGGACTTCATCTTAAAGTTCCCTTCATCGACCGAATTTCAAAGAGAGTTAATCTTAAAGAGCAGGTTGTAGACTTTCCTCCCCAGCCCGTTATCACAAGAGATAATGTTTCGATGCAGATTGATACGGTAGTATATTTCCAGATAACAGATCCCAAGCTTTATACTTACGGCGTAGAGCGTCCTATGATGGCTATTGAAAATCTTACTGCTACAACACTTCGTAATATCATCGGTGACCTCGACCTTGACGGAACGCTTACTGCACGCGATAACATCAACACAAGAATGCGCGCAATTCTTGACGAGGCAACTGACCCGTGGGGTATTAAAATCAACCGAGTTGAGCTTAAGAATATCATTCCTCCCAAGGAAATTCAAAATGCAATGGAAAAGCAGATGAAGGCTGAACGCGAACGCCGTGAAGCTATTCTCCGCGCCGAAGGTGAAAAGAAATCCGCAATTCTTATGGCGGAAGGCGAAAAGGAATCCGCTATTTTACGCGCTGAAGCAAAGAAGCAGTCGGCGATACGCGAAGCCGAAGGTGAAGCTGAAGCTATCATCACAGTTCAGTCGGCAATTGCGGAAGGTATCAGGAAGATTAACGAGGCTGATCCTTCAAAATCTTACATCGCTATAAAATCCCTTGAAACAATGGAAAAGGTTTCAGACGGAAAAGCAACAAAGATTATCATTCCTTCTGAAATCCAGTCGCTTGCAGGACTTGCGGCAAGCTGTAAAGAGCTTTTGAAAGACTAAAAAAATCCCGTAGGACAATTCCTACGGGATTTTTATTATTTCAATATTACGCCTTCAAGGAATATTTTAATTCCTATAAGGATAAGGATCGTTCCGCCGAAAATTGACGCTTTATGCGCGAATTTCATACCGAACTTTTTACCGATTACCACACCTGCGTAGCAAATGAAGAATGTTAATCCTGCAATAATTGATG
>JAZRFX010000059.1:0-1405 GCA_045643845.1 Clostridia bacterium
TCCTTTTGTTATGTGTTCTATAACATATAACAATTATAATATAAAACTATTGATTTGTCAATAGGGCTCGCCATTTGCGTCTTACAAAAGATAGGGGGTCGCGTCTACTATAAGGAGGTGCAAAATTCCTTATAGAGGGTGCATTTCATCAAAATTAGAGTTATTCCCCAAAAGACGGGACTTGAACCCTCAATAATCCCTATTGACAATCTCTTTCCTATATGATATTATAGCCAAGTATGGTGATGAACGCGTGTAAGTAGGATTTGCACCGCACTTTTAAGAGAGGAAGAGTCACGGGCTGAAAGCTTTTCCATTGTGCGCAAATTTGAATTTCAGCGCGGGAGCCCCTTGCGAAAAGCACATTGCGTTAAGTAAGGCGTCACGCTGCGATAAAGCGACAAAAGTGCAAAGCATCATTGCTTTGAATAAGGGTGGTACCGCGAGAACTCTCGTCCCTTTGTGGGATGGGAGTATTTTTATTGTGTAAGAATGGTATTCTTACACAATAAAACTTTGATTTTATGCCGTGCGAGAATTTCCTCGCTATGCTTGGAAAACGCACATGGCACAACAAAGTGATTATCTCCGTACCGCATACGCAGTGACGGAGTCACTTTGTTACTTGTCAAAAATTTTTTACATATATTTAAGGAGGTATTCGTATGAGCAGTAAAGTAGCAGAAGTTAAAGCACTGTTTGACGAAAAAATCAGCTCTGTAACCACTTCCGAGCAGGTTGAGGAATTACGAGTAGAATTCTTGGGAAAGAAAGGCCTTGTAGCCGCACTTATGAGCGAGCTTAAGAATGTTCCCAACGAAGAAAAGAAGGCATTCGGTCAAGGGGTAAATGTCCTTAAGAACGAAATCGAAGAAAAAATTACCGAGAAAAGAACCGCTATTGTTGAAGCGGAGCAGCAAAAACTCATTGACAGCGCAGAGCAGTATGATGAATCGCTTCCCTACGACATCAAGGCAGGTTCATATCACCCCATCACTCTTGTGCAGCGTGACCTTGAACGCATCTTTACAGGTATGGGCTTCGCGATTGAAAACTATTCTGAAATTGTTGACGACTATCATTGCTTCGAGGCGCTCAACATTCCCAAACACCATCCCGCACGCGATATGCAGGACACATATTATCTCTCAACAGAGAATCAGCTTTTAAAGACACACACATCAGCGGCGCAGAACGCTATTATGAAAAAGTACGGCGCACCTCTCCGCGCAATTTTCCCAGGCAGATGCTTCCCTAACGAATCAACTGTCGCGTGTCACGAAAACACATTCTTCCAGATGGAAGGTATTATGATTGATAAGGATATTTCAATTTCAAACCTTATCTACTTTATGAAGACTATGCTTTCAGAAGTATTCCAGAAGGATATCACAGTTCGTCTTCG
>JAZRFX010000060.1:0-1394 GCA_045643845.1 Clostridia bacterium
GATTTGTTGATTGCAAGATAGAATACCAATGCGCCCAGCATAATAAGTACTGAAAACGGATAGAGTGACCATCCTAAAAATCCGATTTTTTCAAAGGTTATTGACATAAAAAACTCGGTCAAAAGAATAAACGCTCCTGTAAGGGTAAATGCCCCTCCCCACACATAGAGTCTTCCTTTTTTGAGATAGCGCAGGAGCACTACCACCGAGGTTATAATTATTCCGAATCCCATTGCCACGGGGAAAGCAAAGCTTAAGAACCAATGTCCTCCCGTCACACAATTTATGTATAAAAGATATCCTGTTGCCTCCGCTATGACGCAAGGGGTAAAAACGACTGGGTTGGGATTTTCAAACCACATCGGGAGCGCAAATGCAGTATAGCCGATAATAAGTGCGCCTAAAACATAGCCAAACCATTCAATTCGTCCGTCGAAACGAAAATCGGCAAGGAAGCATACAATAACTGGAATGAGGAACATAATTATAACTGCGCCGTTAAATGTTTTTGAGCGCTTATTGAGTTCGGGGATTCTTCCCGCAGGGTAAAGCTTTTTCTCTTCCTCGATTTTTATGTCGGGATGATACACCCTTGTATTACACAGCGGGCAGGAATTTTCGCACGATTCAAGCTTTGCACCGCATTTTATACAATACATTCTTCATTCCTCACTTTCTATTACTTTCTAAAGTTGATTCAATTCCCATTTCTTTGAGAATGCGATAAAAATGTCTTTCGAGGTCAGCCTCGCAAATATTTCTTATAAAATTGACATATAGTGTGTCGCCGTAAGATAAAGCTCCGCAGTTGTATGGAGCTGCAGCCTGAACGCCGAGGATAAAATCCATACGCGTTACATATTTTTTCATAATATCGGGAAGCTTTACAGCGCCTAAATTTGAAAGAGTAAGGCAGGCTTTCTTCTCCCCTACGCTGTCAAAGACCGCTTTCATAACAAGGTTTTTAAGAGGAAGCGGAGCAACTCTTAAAATCGGATTCTTTTCGTCATTGACATTGGCGGCAATAACGCTGCTCATATGCTTGGGAGTTACCTCTGCGCCTATTTTATGATAAATAATTTTGATTATTTCTTCGAAAGTGTATTCGCCAAGACGCGGATCTATTTCGGGTATTGTAAACATTGCGAAATTGCGAAGCGTTTCGGTAGGATAGAGATTTCGAAGGTTTACGGGGATTAAAAGCTTAATTCGTTTTTGTTTTTTAGGAGATGGGTTCTTCTCCTTTTGCAAATCCAGAAGTGCCTTCATCATTACGGCACTTAAAAATATTGTAAGAGTTGCGTTATATTCGTGAGCCTTATCTATAACATCCTTGACGGGCAGTTTGAAGCAGGTAAGATTTAAAAATCCTTTTTGTTCTATAGTACCGCTCA
>JAZRFX010000061.1:0-4815 GCA_045643845.1 Clostridia bacterium
GGCTTACAAAAGCCACCCCGTCCCCGGCGTCGGATAACCCGCGCTTCGCTTGGCTCAGTTTACGCGCTCTGCACTACTTTCTCCCATTCTTAATTGGTTTATAGTAGTTTTTGTAATTCGTACAATTTATTCATTGCTTCAATTGGCGTAAGTGTTGTAACATCGATATTTTTCAGTGCTTCGGCGATTTTGGAATTGCCCATATCGGCAAAGCCCATTTGTGCCGACTGCGATTCGTTATTTTGCGCGATTTTTGCGCCTTTTTCGCTGCCGCGCTCATTTCCTTCAACGCTTGCCAAAACTTCCTTGGCACGCTTAATTACGCTGTCGGGAACGCCTGCAAGCTTTGCAACCTCGATACCGAAGCTGTCGTCGGTACCACCGCGCACGATTCTGCGCAGGAAGGTAATATCGTCGCCACGCTTTTTACAAGCGGTGTTATAGTTTACAACGCCGTCGAGCGTACTTTCAAGCGCCGTCAGTTCGTGGTAGTGCGTCGCAAAAAGTGTCTTTGCGCCGACCTTCTTTGCGATATGCTCCACAACCGCCCACGCGATTGAAAGTCCGTCAAATGTACTTGTACCGCGACCGATTTCGTCGAGGATACAAAGCGATTTCTTCGTTGCGTTTTTGAGGATGTAGCTTACCTCGTTCATTTCGAGCATAAATGTACTTTGCCCTGCGGCGAGGTCATCCGATGCGCCGATTCTCGTGAAAATCTTGTCGATGATACCACATTCGCACATTTGCGCAGGAACGAAGGAACCAATTTGCGCCATAAGTGCGATAAGTGCGCTTTGACGCATATATGTTGACTTACCTGCCATATTGGGACCTGTGATTACCGCCATACGATTTTCGGTGCAGTCAAGTGTCGTGTCATTGGGGACGAAAAGTGAATTTGAAAGCACCTTTTCCACAACGGGATGGCGTCCCTCTTTTATAGTAAGCTTGTCCGAGAGATTAACCTCGGGCTTGGTGTAGTTATTTTTAACTGCCGCTTCGGCAAGTGAATAAAGCGTGTCGGTAACTGCGATAGCGCGCGCCGTTTTTTCAATTCGTTCAAGATGCGCGCAGATTCTTTCGCGGATTTTCTGGAACTCCTCGTATTCGAGTGCGACGAGCTTTTCGCTCGCACCGAGGACACTGCTTTCAATTTCCTTAAGCTCGGCGGTAATGAATCTTTCGCCGTTTGTAAGTGTCTGTTTTCTTACATAATCGTCGGGAACTTTTGAAAGCTGTGATGAAGAAACCTCGATAAAGTAGCCGAAAACTTTGTTGAATTTAACCTTCAGCGTTTTGATACCCGTTCTTTCACGCTCTTTGGCTTCAAGCTCGGTTATAAACGCGCTTCCGCCACGGGTTATATCGCGCAGACGGTCGATTTCTTCAAGGAAGCCGTCACGGATAATATTACCCTCACGAAGTGAGATGGGAGGTTCGGGATTTATCGCGCGCTCAAGAAGGTCACGAAGGTCATCAAGTGTATCAAGATTTGCCGCCTGAACACTTAAAATAGTGCTTCTCATACGGCAAAGGATTTTTGAAAGATAGGGAAGGCGCGAAAACGACACGCAAAGCGATGCCATATCACGCGCGTTCGCCGTACCGATTGAAACGCGGCTCATAAGACGCTCAATATCGCCAACGCCCGTAAGCGCCTCGGCTAAATCCTCACGCAGCGGGAGAGATGAATAAAGCTCCTCAACACCACAAAGGCGATTGTTGATAGATGCGGCGTTTACAAGCGGACGCAGTATCCATTGCTTGAGCATTCTCGCACCCATGGATGTTTTTGTGTTGTCAAGCACCCAAAGGAGCGAGCCCCTCTTTGACTTGTCGCGCATTGTTTCAACAAGCTCGAGGTTTCTTACAGTCGCGGCGTCAAGGTCAACAAACTCCTGCGAGGTGTAAATGTCAATTGTGTTGATGTGCGACATCTTCGCCTTCTGCGTTTCGAGGATGTATGAAATAAGACTCGCCGTCGAAATTTCAAGAAGGTTATCGGTAATGTCGCTGCTGTTTTTAAGCTGTGATACCAAAAGCTCACGCGCGCCACTCTTGACCTCATCAACTTCGTAGGTGAAGGTCAACGCATCGGAGCGGCTTTTGATATACTCGGTAATTCTTTTATTCTGATACGAATTTCCGCCGAGCGCGATTTCAACAGGGGAGAAACGCGCAAGCTCGTTTATAAGCTTGTCGCAGGAAATATCGTCGTAAAGCGTTGTGCCAAGTAGTTCGCCCGTTGAAACATCGGCAAATGTTACTGCACAGTCGTTTCCAATTCGGCAAACGGACGCCATATAGTTTGTCTTTCGTGAATTAAGGAGCGCATCGTCAAGGATTGTACCTGGCGTAACAATTCTTATAATGTCGCGCTTTACGATACCCTTGACATTTTTGGGATCTTCCATTTGCTCGCAAATTGCAACCTTGTGCCCCTTGGCAACGAGGCGCGCAATATAACTGTCCGCCGCGTGGAAGGGAACTCCACACATCGGCGCGCGCTCCGCCTGACCGCAGTCGCGTCCCGTAAGCGTTATGTCAAGATCGCGTGATGCGATAACGGCGTCCTCGAAAAACATTTCGTAAAAGTCGCCGAGCCTGAACATAAGGATAGTGTCGGGACAGCCTTTCTTTATTTCCATGTATTGCTTCATCATTGGAGTAAGCTCTGCCAAGGTTTTCAGCTCCTTAATAGCACTTTAGTTTGTTTTTAGTGACATCCACCGCAACTTGAGCAACTTCCGCTGCAACCGCCCGGAAGCTGACCTGTGATATGGTATGAGAGAATGTTGTTCATCTGGTCGATTACCGCCTGGAAAGTCCTCTGCGCGTTGATGTACGCTGTGATTTCGTCGCAGGTGGTCATTTTGCCGTAAGCTTCTTCAAGCTCCTCGCGGATTTCGGCGATTCTTTCTTCGGAAACATCGCCCTTCTGAATTTCCTGACCAAGACGGGTTCTTACCTCGTTATATTCCTGAATAAGACGGAGTGCTTCTTCACTGTTTTCCTGCGCGAGTTCCGCTGCCTTTAATTCCTTGTATTCCTTGCTTTCGATGATTGCTTCACCGAGCTCGCGTGCTTTTACAAAAATTTCTGCCATTTTAATTTCCCTCACTTTTTGATTATCAGACCTGCTCGCCAAAAAGCACCCAGGTCTGTGCCTTGGTTATTTTAACATCGGTGAATTTGCCGACGAGCGACGAATCACCTTTGAAATTGACAACTTTGTTTGCGTAGTTTCTTCCCGTCAGCATAGTATCGTCGGTTTTGCTGACACTTTCAACGAGTACGCGCTCGATATTACCCTCGTGGCGTAAATTAAGCTCGTAACTGATGTTGTTTTGTACTTCAAGCAGTCTTTTAAAACGCGCGTCGATTTCTTCTTCGCTCGAAACATTCTCCATAAGAGATGCCTTTGTACCGACGCGGCTTGAATAAATGAACGAGAATATTGAATCGTACCTTGCCTCGCGCAAAACTGTGAGCGTGTCCTCAAAATCCTTTTCAGTTTCGGTGGGGAAGCCGACGATAATATCGGTCGTAAGCGAGATATCGGGCATAAGCTCACGCGCTTTTTTCACGATATCAAGATATTTTTCGCGGTCATAATGACGATTCATATCGGACAAAACCTTGTCGCTTCCCGATTGAAGGGGAAGATGGAGCGATTTACAAATCTTATCCTCCCGCGCCATTGTTTCAAGGAGCGTGTCCGAAATATCCTTCGGATGCGATGACATAAAGCGGATTCTCTCGATTCCGTCAATCCTGCAAACCTTGGAAAGAAGATTTGCAAACGCGTCCTTTTCGCCGAAATCCTTGCCGTAGGAATTTACATTCTGACCAAGGAGCATTACCTCGCAAACGCCATCTTTTGCAAGTGCGGAAATTTCAGCTAAAATGTCGTCTTCCTTTCGACTGCGCTCGCGGCCTCTTACATAAGGCACGATGCAGTAAGAACAAAAGTTATTGCATCCGTACATAACCGACACAAACGCCTTTGAGCCGCCGTCGTAATTTACGGGGAGTCCTTCCGCGATTACGCCCTCGCCCGAAATGTCGATAAGCCTTTCATGATGCTCCAGAACCTCCGCAAGAAGCTCGGGGAAACGCCATAGAACATGCGTGCCGAAAACGAGGTCGACATGCTTATACTTTGACTTGATACGCTTTGCGATATGCTCCTGTTGAGCCATACATCCGCATACGCCGAGGATGAGGGAAGGCTTTTGCGCCTTTAAATGCTTCAGCGCGCCTAAATTTCCGAAAACCTTCGCATGCGCATTTTCGCGGATTGCGCAGGTGTTGAAAATGATTACATCCGCCTGACCACGCTTTGTGGTAAGCGTGTAGCCCATCTCCATCAGCATACCCTCAATACGCTGTGAATCGTTGACATTTTGCTGACAGCCGAAGGTTTCAACCATTGCGTATTTCACAGCGGTGTAGTTTTCTTTTATTAAGTTTATAATACCCCGTTGTTTTTCGATTTCTTCGGGGGAGATATATACATTTTTTTCCGCCAATTTGTATCTTCTCGCTTCGCATAAAAAAGTTAGGTGCACCCAAATTACAAGGGTACACCTAATTATATAATATTTATATATAAAAGTCAATAAATTAGAGGCGCTCAATCGCATCTTTTATGATGCCTAAGTTTCGCTTTATGCTGTCGTGACTCCAGAACTCGTTCGGCGCGTGGATATTTGCCTTTTCCCCCGGGAAAATTACGCCGAAAGCAACGCAGTTCGGGAATGATTTTGCATATGTTCCGCCACCGATTGCAATGGGTGTTGAATCAAAATC
>JAZRFX010000062.1:0-2135 GCA_045643845.1 Clostridia bacterium
AAAAAGTTCCTTATATGCTTCTCGTTGGCGACAAGGATATTGAAAATAACACTGTTTCAATCCGTGACCGTCGTGACGGTGATATCGGCAGTATGTCTATCGAAGAATTTATCGCAAAGGTAACTGAAGAAGTTAATAGCAAAATAATCAAATGATTATTTTGCAATGCAAAATTCAAAATGCATAATGCAAAATAAAGGAAGGAACTCTCCGATTGGAGAGTTCCTTTTTGGTTTAAGTATGAATAGATTTGAAATAATACTAAATAATGCTTGACTTTCGGCGGGGGTAGTGGTACATTATTGTTAGCACTCAATCAAAGTGAGTGCTAACAATGTCGAAAAGGGGTGAGTTTATGGAGCTTTCCGAAAGAAAAAAAGCCATTCTTCAGGCAATAATTGAAGACTACATTCAGACGGCGGAGCCTGTAGGCTCGCGCAATATCGCAAAAAATCACGACCTCGGTCTTTCCGCGGCGACAATCCGTAACGAAATGGCGGATTTGGAGGATATGGGTTATCTCGACAAGCCGCACACCTCGGCAGGTCGAATTCCGTCCGAGATGGGCTACCGCTTCTATGTTGATTCACTGATGCGTCGATACAGCCTTACTATGGAGGAAATTTCATCACTTCAGAGCAGTATGGACCGAAAATACAATCAGCTTGAAAATGTTGTTTCGGAAATTTCGGACATCATTTCAAAAGCGACCAACTATCCCGCAATTGTGGAGCTCCCCGTGGCGCAAAAAAGCAGACTCCGCAGCGTTAAGATGATGCTCATCGAACAGGGAAGCGTTTTAATCGTTGTCGTAACCGACGCAGGCGTTGTGAGAAACCGTCATATGAAGGTTTCCGCGGGCATAGACTATGAGGTGGTTGATTCGATTTCCGAATTTTTATCGGGACAGCTTACAGGCCTTTGCGCTGACGATTTCACACCCGCGCGCCTTATGCTTATATATGAAGCGATGGCATCCTACGGCGATTTCTTAAAGACGGTTATCGAATTTGTGCTTGAATGCCTCGGAAACGCGCAGAGCAGGGTTTACATCGGCGGTGCGTCGAACATACTCAACAATCCCGAATTTGAAAATATTGAAAGAGCGAAGGAGTTTTTATCCTTCATCGACAGCCGCGAAAATGTGTCGCAGATGCTTCAGCTTATGGAAAGTGGCGAGGGCGACAACATAAGTGTCAAGATTGGCAGCGAAAACTCCGCTCCGCAGATGCGCGACACAAGTCTTGTCGTGGCAAACTACTCCGTTGGCGGCAAGCTTCACGGAAAAATCGGTATCATCGGGCCCAAGCGTATGAATTACGCGAGAGTAATTTCATCGCTCGAGCTTATAAATAGTAATCTTACAGAGATTCTCGGACGCATGCTCTACGGAAAGGACGAATAAACATGGCAAAGAAAAAAGAAGAAATTAAAGAAGAAACAGTTGAAGAAACTGTCGCGGAAGAAACTGCTCCCGAAGTGAACGAGTTTGAGCAAAAATATAACGACATAAACGAAAAGTATATGCGCACTCTTGCCGAGTATGACAACTACCGCAAGCGCACAATCAAGGAAAAGGAAACAATCTACCCCGAAGCAAAGGCGATGGTGATAGAGAAGATTTTACCCGTGCTTGATAACTTCTCCCGCGCACTTGAAAGCGCCGAAAACAAGGATGCTTTCTACGAAGGTATCGTAATGCTTAAAAAACAGCTTGATGACACTCTTATCGCGCTTGGCGTGGAGGAAATCAAGGCTGTGGGCGAGGAGTTCAACCCCGAGCTTCACAACGCGGTAATGCATATCGACGACGAACAGCAGGGCGAAAATATAATCGTCGAAGAATTCCAGAAAGGCTACAAAATCGGCGACCGTGTAATTAGACACAGTATGGTAAAAGTAGCAAACTAAAGTTTCGCATCGAAAGTTTTGCTTCGCAAAAGCATTCGTTGCGAGAGAAGGGCTTGCGCTCGCGCACCGCTCACCGCGGTAGCCCTTTATAGGAGTTAAAATCGAGGTACACGCCCCCGATTTTAACAGATTTGATTGTCAAGGGGAAACCCCTTAACAATCCCCGATTAAGATTATAATTTTTTTAACATATTTGGAGGTAAAAATCATGGCAAAAATTATTG
>JAZRFX010000063.1:0-3786 GCA_045643845.1 Clostridia bacterium
TTTGCAAGCGTTGCAGACTATGAATCGCAAGATGGATACTGCAATCCTTGTGCGTACTTCAAGAGTGACGAAGATATAACTTGCATGGACATGATGATGATTGACGCGGCAGATGCCATAGAAGACTTGAATGGTGAAATAAATCGGCTGAAAGAATACGAGGACAGATGGGAAAAACTGTACGAATGTGTTCGTGAATCATTTTTAGAGACGTTAGATTCGATTGGTTGGGAAGGAGACGCGAACATAAAGGTGTTCAAGGAAACCGAAGATGAAGCATGAAAGAGTAACATTCATAGTAATGCCACGCTGTTTCGGCAAAGAGTTCAGAATGATGGCAGAGATTTTAGACATCGTAAACAGCGGCGGTAAAGCGTGTATCATTTGCTCGAACGGAAGACGAGATAATTTTACAAAACCAGAGGATGTTATGAAATGGTGGAAAGAAAAGCGAGGATAATGAATGGCGTTTATTGACGAGAGAATTGCTGACGATTTGAAACAGGCGCACGACGATGGAATGTGGGAAATGTTTCAGTTGATAACATCGGCAGAGTACGGAAAGCAAAGGTTCTTCGATGACTACCACGGAACAGTTTATGACCGTGACAAGGGAGACCACTTAAAAGACAGGGATGCGGCAATAGACAGATTTCTTGACGAGATTGAGGAAGTTTGGGGGTCTATTTGAGGATGAAACTTGTAGACGATAGCATTTATGATATGACAACCACAGAGCTAATTAGATTGTTGAGAGCATATATCGAACACAAGAGAACTGTTCGAGCCGCAGAGACTTGGAAGCCAGACCTCTTCCTCGACTTGGTGGAAGAAGCGGCGAATAGGTTGGAGCAGAACTGGAAGAGAGATATGAATATATGAGCGAAAAGAAAAGCTGTCACAACTGTCTGAACGTGTCGAAGCACACAGACGATAAAGGCGTTTTACATATGTCCTGCGATGAGTACGGATTTAATATGCTTGGCTTCCCCGCTAACTGTGACCCGCCGCACGATGATGCTTGCAACTATTGGACTGATGACCCGCAGAAAGCAAACAAGTGGAGAGAGATTTGCGCAAGGAGTTTCTGATATAATGTTTAATAAGATTAAAGAAAAGATTAAGTTCCTGCGGTGGGCATATGAGCATAGGAACTGCACAAGCAAAGACTTTGTTGTTCCTATAAATCTGATTAGAAAAGAAATCATTCCGAAGAAATACCATGCAGAAAAGATTGTTTCGTTTGAGGATTCCAATGACGCTACAACGATGTATCGCGTTAAGAAAAGTATAGCGGTAGACCTTGCGCATATCCTCTTCCCCGTTCTAAATTATAAGGTCGAAAATATTGCTAATGGATTTCGCAGAATAAGCGCGGATGTATTATTGGGAGACGAGAATGAAATCGGTTAGAAAGATTCAGTATATGTGGATGCGCTTTGGTAACGTAAACGACCACAAGTGCAAAGAATGCTGTCACTTTACAAGGTTTCAGTACCATGATTATAAGTACAGCAAATGTAAGGTGTACGGAGATACTGCGTCTCAAGCAACAGACTGGAGCGGAAGAAATATTGCTTGTGGTATGTTCAATAAACCATATGATGGCGTTGAAATCATCGAGATTCTAAAGCGCAGTCCGCGAATAGAGCAAGTAAGCGAGAATCAAGGGAGATTGTTTTGAGGATGAAAGATTATGTGTATTGTGCAGTAAATAAGGAGCATAAGATTGTAGAGGTCTGCGGGTCGAGCAGGAAGACAACGTACTTCAAGACGGATAAGTATCTGAAGAAAGCCGTCGAATATCAAAACAAATACTATCCAGATGAACCGTGGGCTGTAGTTAAGTTTCAGCTTGTGCCAGAGAACGGGATTGTTTTCTTTTCTGCTCGAATGTGGATTGAAAAAGAGTTCGAGAAATGGTGCGACGAGAAAGGCATTAAGAAATGCCCCAATTCTCTGGTGGGTTTTATGGATATGAAGGGTTGGCTGAAAGCGGAAGATATTATGAGCGATTGGAGAGAACACAAGGATGAACTTTGAGGAAATGATAAACTCTCTTTGCGATAAAGAAATGAATGAGCGCGCAAGACTTATGGCAGAAGCATATGACAAGGGATTCAAGGCGGGAAGAAACAAAGTGTGGATTTCTGTTAAAGATGACCTTCCAGATTTGGGAGAAAGAGTTATCGTGACGGACGGCGTGTTTGTTGGAGAGGCGCACCTAAATTCAAAAGGAAAGTGGATTCGGTACTGTGGAGATGGGATGCTTTTAGACGGAGACCTTGAAGAAATCCTTGAAACGAAGATAACGCATTGGTTGCCGATGCCTGTACCGCCAAAGAAGGAGAAAGACAATGAGTAGCAAGAAACCGATGAGTGATTTCTTTATCTATGATACGATTTGTAGTCTTCGATTTATGGAAATGAAACGTCACACAAGCGTACCGCCATATGCTGTAGCGGGTCGAGCGGCAGATATAATCGAAGAGCTTTTGAGAGTAATTGGTGGATACGATGCTTATGTAAAGTCCGCAGAAGAAGACTTGAAGCAGAAAGAGATGTAATGTATGGCAAACATCACCAGACACGCTAAAAAGCGTTTTAAGCAACGGTTGGGAGTACACAAGGGCGATGCTAATAAGAACGCTAAAAAGGCGTTACAGTACGGAATAAGGCATTGTGATACAGAAGGTGGCTTGAACAGATATATGACAGCCCTGTTCTTCCGAAACAGAACAGCAAACAACATTCGGATATGGAACGGAAGCGTGTATCTATTCAGCGGTGAAAAGCTGATTACAGTATTCCGTGTTCCGAAAAAGTATGTAGAAGATGTCGCAAGGATTGTAAGCGAAAGAGAGGTTGCGCAGAATGAAAGCGTATCGTGTGTATGACACGGCATCCTATGAGCCTTGGTCTGTAGTAGTATTTGCAGAGAGCGCAGGACAAGCAAAGTTAGAAGCAATGCGCTCTGGATATTTGGGTGACTATATTGAGTATCTTCCGTTAAGAGCGAAGCGTGTGAAAGGTCTTGACAACAGCTTCCGTGGGCATTATGTTATGGAATGGGAATTGGATATGCAAGACAGAATTGACTTATATGAAATCGCGGGATTCAGATGCGAAGAGGAATACATGATGGATTACTTCTGCGATGAATGCCCGCTGAAAGATAAGTGCGAAGAATATAAGGAGATTTTTTGCGATGAAGATAAGTAATATTGTCATGTGCTTTATGCTTATGGTGTTCTTGCACATCGTCGATGATTTCTATCTGCAAGGAATACTGGCGAAGCTAAAACAGAAATCGTTTTGGAGAGATAATACTTCGTGGGAAAGCTACACAAGGTTATATAGAAACGACTATATCGTCGCACTTGTAGCTCATGCTTTTTCGTGGTGTATTTGCATACACATCCCCATGTTCGCGGTGTGGTATATGTGCGGCGGCTTTTCGCTTGTAGCTTTTATAGTAAACTTTATTGCACAGACCGCAATACACGCAGTAGTTGATAATCTGAAAGCAAATAAGCTGAAGATAAATCTGATTGAAGACCAATTGCTTCATATCGTCCAGATTAGCTTCACACTTGCTTTGTATATGGTGATAAGATGAACAAGAGAATTAAGAAAAAGAAACGCAAGCAACAAGAAGCGTTGCTAAACCTATTTAATTTCGTAAATGGAACATATGAGTGGAGTTCCAAGTGTTCATCTTCTTTAGCAGAGTTATCTATAGCAGTTCAAAAGTTCGCTGATTGCTCGAATAAGACATACTTTTAT
>JAZRFX010000064.1:0-2973 GCA_045643845.1 Clostridia bacterium
ACTTTTCTTCCTAAGACCGCTTGGCCTCCGACTTTATCGTATTGCGAATCGTATGTCGCTGTTACAAAAAAGAACGTATCGGGTTCTGGGAAGTTGAAATCAAATACTGCGTTAACATTAGTACCGACGTTCTCAACCGAAGCAGTAGAGCCGCCCGTTGTTACATTGCCAACGGAAATTGTAGGAGACTGACCGTTAGAACCAGTATCTCCTTTTGCCGCGATAAGCTGATAGTATGTAGCGTTCGGCGGCGTAACACCAGTAACGCTTTGCAATACCATATAACTCGAACCGCTATATGTAATGATATCAAGCGGCGCGTATTGAGCCGTGCTACTGTATGCGCCCCTCGGTGTCGGCGCGACTTTGCCAAGATTGTAGGTCTGCGACATTTATATTTTTACCTCTCCGTGTCTTGTTTGAGATGTTGAAACTCTTCTTTACCGACTATTTGTTCGGCTATATCTGCGGGGAGCAATACATCAAACTTCTCCCCGATGAGATTGAAATAATATTTGTTGGCAAGGCATCTTGCCCTATGCATCCAACAGATTCCCTTGTCCTTCTTGTTGTATGTGCCGTACTTCTGATAGCACCACGCGGAACAGTTTCCACACCCAGAAGCTATCGGGCAGTTGTAGCATTCATCGTCGTTAGAGGAACGCCTTGTAACGCTTGCCATGTCGCGCAGAATAGCCTTTTCTTCCTCTGTTTGATAAATACCCCTGTCTGCGTTTCCTATCCGAATTTCGGGCTGTGAGCCGTTCAGAGAAAGCTCCATGTAGCGCAAGCAAGGATACGCTGTGCCGTCTGTTCCGAATGCGCACATATCTCCCGTGCCGCCGCAGTACGGATGTTGCTCTTCCTCTGGGATAGGTCTGAACGAGTGCGGTTCAAAAACGCTGAAGTATATCTGTTCTTGCAGATTATTCTCTACGATATAGTCCGCAATGGTCTTCAGCTTTTCGTAGTACAGCTTCGCCTGTTCGACCGTCCATTCTTCCTCGAATACTGGGTTCGCATATATTTCCGTATATCCGTTCTCGATAAAATACTTAACCGTCTTATCGAATAGCGGCAAATTGCTCGGTGCTATCGTTACCTTTGTATTGAGCTTACGGTTAAACGTCTTGTGGAAGTGAATCTGCGCAGAATTTGCTTGCTCCCATGTCCCGCTACCGTCCTGTTTAATACGGCAAGCGTCATGCATTTCCTTGTCACCATCTATCGTTATTCCAAACGACAAACGCTTCTGATATTTCTTTATAAAACGCTGTACTTGCTCATCGAAGTAGTTGATTCCGTTTGAAATCATCGAGATTCTAAACGTATCTGCCCAATGATGATTAAGCTCTAACGCCTTGTGCCAGAAGTAATCGCAAGTCTTCTCGATTACGTCAATGTTTAGAAGCGGTTCTCCACCAATAAAATCAAGAATAACCGATTTGGTCTTTGTGTTTATAAACCGACTATCATCTGTCTCTGACATCTTGAAAATCAAGTCCACGATTTTCTTCGCAGTCTCGAATGTCATTTATTTGTTTGCCTTGTGCCGCTCGTAACAGTATGTGCATTTAGCATTGCAGTTTTCCGTCACAACAAACGTAACACTTCTGCATGAGGATATGTCGTTATTTTCAAACCGATACAGTCTTCTTATCTGCTCGGAGTAATCAATCGACTTTTGCAACATATGTTATCGTTTCATCGTCAAAGTCAAACGTGTACTCGTATGCCTTGCCGTTAAATACTTCTGGAGCGTATTTCTTTGACAGAAGAGATTTCACTTTCTCAAGTTCGTAAAATCTTTTTTCGACAACCGTTATATATCTGTCAAGAATCTTTTCGTTTACTTCGGAGTCCTTCATTAGATACGCAACATTGTCCCTTCCTGCCGCGTGTTCAAAAAACCTTCGTTCTACGAGATTGTTATCCTCGCTATCAATTTTTACTGTAATCCTCATTTTTCTCCTAAATCTTATGACGGGTTAATATTGTTACCACCAAGGCAAGACCCCTTGCAGTTTGTCTTGCAACCGCCAGAGCAAGTTCCACTACAGTTACCAGTACAACCAGTAGCGCACCCGCCATAGCATTCGGTATGGCAGTTATCATAGCAAACTTTTGTGCAAGTCCAGTCGCAACTGTTTTTGCAAGTGTTTCTGCACCCACTACTGCAAGTCCCAGAACAGCTACCGCTACAGCTTCCAGAGCAACTTCCACCGCAACCGCCCTTGCACCCGCCAGTACATCCAGTCGTACAGGCAGATGCACACGTTCCTTGGCAAAGACCAGTACAGCTTGCCTTGCAACCAGAGGAAGCGGCTGTTGCGCCGATATTTTCAAGCGTTGTCAGAGAAGCAGAAATAGTAGACATCTGATAAACGACATCACCGCTTGCTTCTTTAGACATTCCCGTGTTAATGATTGCATTAAGAGGGACTATAATTTTGTTGAAATGCTCTGGAAGAGGAACACCATCAGTTGTCGGAGTAACGGTATAGTCGTAGCTTGCTCCTGCATAGCTTGCTACGCTACCGTTGTATTTTCTTCTCGCGCACTCCGCTTTGATTCGGGCTTTAAGCTCCGTAAAAGCTGATGCGGATATTACATCTCCTGCGTTGAGTCCCATTTATGCTCCCCTATTAGCTCTGAACTGTACCAAACACGCCGACAATAGCGTTCCATGCGTTGTTGTAATAGTATTTTGCAACGCCGTTTGCGGGGTTAATCCACAACACCGTCGTTACCTCTGGCTCTGTTTCGCTAATAACAATGCCCGCGTTTGCGAGACCCATGTTCTCTTTCAGCGCGTCAAGAGTAACAGCACCAGTACCGCCGCAGTTAACTGGAAGCGTTCCAAACTGCGGATTTCCAGATGTGGAAGAGTACAACGCGCCAGTTCCGACAACTTCGCCAACAGCGTTTGTGCCGTTGCCTTTAATCAAAGCACCCGAAGTAATTGTTGACTTG
>JAZRFX010000065.1:0-1782 GCA_045643845.1 Clostridia bacterium
ATGAATGAAGAAAATAAAAGTGTAAACGATATATATGCCGCCATTGAGGCAATACTTTTTGCGGCAGGTCATCCTATACCTTACGAAAAGCTTTCCGAGGTGCTTGGTGTTTCGGTTAATGACATAAAAAACATTGTAAAGGAAATGTCCCGCGACTTTGAAAACCCGAAAAACCACCGCGGACTTTTACTCCTTATGTATCCTGACACCTGTCAGCTTGCAACAAAGGAAGACTATTCCCCCTACATACGCGAGGCGCTTGGTATTAAACGCGGCGGCAACCTTTCAAACTCCACTATGGAGGCACTTGCAATCGTCGCCTACAACCAGCCCGTGACGCGCAGTGACGTTGACAACATCCGCGGAGTTGATTCGTCTTATGCTATGACCTCTCTTATAGACAAGCAGCTTATTGAGGTCTGCGGACGACTTGAAGCCCCCGGTCGCCCTATGCTTTACAAAACAAGCGACAAGTTTTTGCGAGTATTCGGTTTGAATTCTCTCTCCGAGCTTCCCGTCACAGAGCTTACCATGCCCGAGGGTGATCAGCAGCTTGAGGTTGAGATAAACATCTAAAAACTTTTTATACATTCTTTTGGAAAGGAGGATCTTATGACTGCGCTGATAATAATAGGTTGTATCCTTGCCCTTTTTGTGCTTTTGTTTACAGTAAGAGTGCGAGTAAATATAAAAATGAAAGAAGAGCTTGAGCTTTCTGTAGTGGCGTTTGGCGCAAAGATAAAGATCCTTCCCAAAAAACCCAAGAAATACAACCTGAAAAAATACACCCTCAAAAAGATCGCCAAGAGGGACAAAAAAGCAGCCTTGAAGGCACAAAAAAAGGCAGAGGCAAAAGCAAAAAAGAAAAAAGAAAAGGACGAAAAGAAAAAAGCCGCAAAGGCTCTTACAAAGGAGCAGAAAAAGGCTATCAAGGCTAAAAAGAAGGCATCAAGACCGCCTATCCCTGATATGATATCTCTGTTTAAAGAGGTTATCGGACTGTTTTTCGGCACATTCTTTTCAAAGCTCCACTTCCACGTGGCAAAAATCAAAATCAAGGTGGGCTCGAATGATGCCGCAACAACAGCTATACTTCACGGTGCTATATGCGCGGCTTTAGGCCCCACTCTCACATTTATTGACAGACATTCCAATCTTCACACAAAGCGAAATTATACAATCTACATTGAGCCTGATTTCACGTCCGACAAAAT
Source organism: Clostridia bacterium (assembly GCA_045643845.1). GTDB lineage: Bacteria > Bacillota > Clostridia > UMGS1883 > UMGS1883 > UMGS1883. Next base: position 1,215 of record JAZRFX010000065.1, read on the forward strand.
TGATATGGACATCGACCTTGGCTTATCTCTTAGTCTTGGCGGCATTCTTGCGACGGCAATAAAGGCGGGCTTCAGATTTATTATGGGCTGGACCAAAATCAAGCCCACTCCTCCCGCAGAGCAAAGCGGCCACAAGGTAGGGGCTACAAATGCCGCTCCTAAAGAAACAGACAACAATTAAAAAATAATAATATATACATAAATGAAAGGATTAAGATTATGGCATCCGCAAATAAGCTTCAGGAAGTAGTACAGTCTACATTAGCGCAGATCAGAAATATGATCGACGCAGACACAGTTATAGGTAAGCCCATTGAAACTGCACCCGGCACAACAATCATTCCCGTATCCAAGGTTGCCGTTGGCTTTGCAACAGGCGGTATGGATTTTAACGACAAGAAGGGCGGCGCTCAGGGCGTTCCCCAGAACTTTGGCGCAGGCGGCGGCACAGGCATTTCTGTTCAGCCTATCGGCTTTATCTGCATCACAAAGGATGGCGACGTTGACTTTATCAACATCGGTGTAAAGAACCCCTCGGATCCTATCGAGCAGCTTTCCGATCTTATCG
>JAZRFX010000066.1:0-4490 GCA_045643845.1 Clostridia bacterium
CGAAGTTTGGATGCCTTCTTACGGCAGATATGTTGAAATTTCTTCATGCAGTAACTTTGAAGACTTCCAGTCAAGACGCGCAAACATCAAGTATAAGGATGGTCAGGGCAGCAAGGCTCAGTTCGTTCATACACTTAATGGTAGCGGCGTTGCAGTAGGCAGAACTGTTGCAGCAATCCTTGAAAATAATCAGAACGAGGATGGAAGCGTAACAATCCCTGATGTACTTGTTCCTTATATGAACGGCAGAAAAATAATAAAATAACAAATTTCCTAAATAGAAAAGACGGTCAATAGACCGTCTTTTTTTGTCGTGTTTCACATGAAACAACAAAGAAATTGTCCGCAAATAACGAACAAATGTTCTCTAAACAAGGACATTCTCCCTTTTTTGAATGATAAGATTTTTTATCAAAAGTGCAATGACGGGCCCTGAAATAAGTCCGATTATACCGAAAAGTTTAAGTCCTGCGAACAGCGAAAACAGTGTAAGAAGCGGATGAATTCCAAGCTTTTGCCCGATTATTTTCGGCTCGCACAGTTGTCTTGTCAGTATGGCAATCCCGTATAAAATCAAAATTCCCCAGCCGAGTGATGACTGTCCTGTCAAAAAATTGAAAACTGACATTGGAATAAGCACCGCGCCCGTTCCTAAAATCGGGACGGCGTCGACTATCGCCGTAAAAAGTGCCAGAAGGAGCGCATATTTTATTCCCAAATATGAAAATCCGACAAATAAAACTATAAAAATGATACTTCCTATTATAAACTGCGCCTTGAGGTAGGAAAAAATGACATCAAGGAGCGATTTTTTGATTTCGACAAACTTTAAAAGTGCTTTTTCGCCGAAAAATTCGCAAAAAAAGTTTTTGATAAATGAATTATCCTTTAAAAGAAAGAACGCCGTAAAGACCGACGCGAAAAGAGAAATAAGAAAAGCGGGGATGTTTTTTGCAAATTCAAGCATAAACGAGCTTATTTCAAAAAGAATCTTTGAAATTCCGCTTGAAAACGCATCGAAAATCGCCGAAAAAAATCTATTTGATGAAACAGCGGACATTTTCCTGGAAATAAAGGGGATAGTATCGGAAAAAGCGTTGCTGTTTTGCGTAAGCGTCACAACCTCACGAAAAAGATGCGTAAAAAGAATTTTCAAAATGAAAAATACTGCAACAGAAATCGTAAAAAGCGACAGCACGGCGGAAAATGAGGGAGGAATAATCCTTTTCAGTTGCCTATTCAGCGGATTTGCCGCAAGGAATAGCAAATATCCGAATAAAAACGGTGCTGAAATGGAGAAAATATAAGGAAACGCCCGCCACAAAAGATAAAGCGGAATAAAAAATATTATAAGGTCAACACATAGCGAGCGCACAGTTTTAAAAGACATAAAAATCACCCAAACAAAAAAATAGAAGGAGCGTACTCCTTCTATTTTACTCTTTAAAAGCTGTGTTTAATCACTTATTAAGGAAAATTTCCATTATTTTATAGCCTTCAGCGATTGCTTGACCATTTTCCTCGGCAAATTTCTCGGTAAAGCGGAAGTTTGTATTCTTGTTATCGCCTTTTTTATAAATCACGCAGGGAACTGCTTCTCGGCTGTGCGTTTTTGTGGAAATCGGTGTGGGGTGGTCGGGCATTACCAAAAATGCGTAGTCTTCGCCCGCTTCTTCAAGACGGTCTTTGATGTAGCCGATAACCTTTTCGTCGATTATTTCAAGCGAACGAACCTTTCCTTCAAGGTCGCCCTGATGACCGCATTCGTCAGGCGCTTCAAGATGTACATAAATGAGGTCGGCGCCATCTTTTAAAAGCGCGTCGGCTGAAGCCTTCGCCTTGCCGTCAAAGTTTGTGTGAATGTTGCCTGTCGCACCTTCAACATCGATGCTCTTCATTCCCGACAAAATTGCTATACCCTTGATAAGGTCAACGGCGCTTACAACGGCGCCTTTTTTGCCATAAAGGTCAAAGAATTTTGAAAGAGCAGGTTTTTTGCCCTCGCCCCATATCCACATAGATGTCGCGGGATTCTTGCCTTCGGCAATTCTTTTTTGGTTTATCGGGTGGTTTTTGAGGATTTTCTCACTCTTTTTCATAAGCTCGAGAATTCTCTCATCGGAAGGAAGATAATCCTTGATTTTCCTGTCGGAAATATCGTGCGGAGGAGTAAGCGTGAAGCTTTCGGGAGCGTTGTTCCACACGAAAAGGTGACGGTAACTTACACCGCCGTAGAAGTGGAAATCTCCACCGCCGAGCTCTTTTTCAATATCAGCCATAAGAGCGCGGCTTTCCTCGGTCGAAATTTCGCCCGAAGAATAGTCAAGCATCGTCTTATCCTCGTAATTTTCTTCGTCGGAAAGTGTTACAAGATTCGCGCGGAAGGATGTTTCACTGTCCTTGAGCGTTACGCCGATAGATGCCGCCTCAAGCGGAGAACGGCCCGTGTAACAGCCGAGCGGATTGTAGCCCATAACGGAGAGATTTGCCACATCGCTGCCGGGCTTGAGCGAATCGGGAACCGTTTTTACAAGGTAAAGGTCGCCGTTTGACGCAAAAAAGTCCATGTTGGGCGTTACGCTTTTTTCAAGCGGAGTCATATTACCAAGCTTTTCGATAGGCAGATCGGCACAGCCGTCTGCAAGAATAACTACATATTTCATAAAAATCAACCTTTCTTTGCTTAATCGTAACATTTTGGAAGCCGTTTTTCAAGCAAAAACGAATATTTTTTCGAAAAAAGAGCACTTTATTATAAAAGAGGTGGCATAAAATGAATAAATTAGTTAAAAAGAACAGACAAATCGTGATTTTGTCCACCCTGCTTGTGCTCGTCAGCATTTTTGCGGTTTCGCAGTACAACAGGGCGAGAAAGCTCACATATTTTCGAGATATTGAATACAACCGCGTGTTTGCGGAGCTGACGGGGTATGTTGACGACCTTGAAATTTCGCTTCTTAAGGGGCAGGTCGTGTCAACGCCCGACCAGATGGCGAAGCTTTCTTCCGATTTGTATTCGCAGGCAAGCGCGGCGAAGGCGAACCTTGCTCTGCTTCCGATTGAGGGGCAGGCGCTTTCAAAAACATCGGAATTTTTGTCGCAGGTGGGCGAATATGCGCATTCGATTTCGGGGAAAATGCTTCGTGGCGAAAAAATGAGCGAAAAAGAAATAAAAACAATGCAGGAGCTTTTAAAATATGCCGATGCGCTGAAAAAACCGCTCGACGAAATGCTGATAGATATAACAAACGGCGAAATTTCGTTTGAAAAGGACCGAATAAATTTCAGCGGCGGAAAAGTCGCTATGGCAAACGAACTGATGCAGCTTGAGGAGGAGTTTCACAACTATCCGTCGCTTATTTATGACGGACCTTTTTCCCAGCATTTGTCGCTTCGTGAATCGGTTATGACGCATGGAAAGGCGGAAATCTCGGAAAAGCAGGCGCAAAACCTTGCGAGAAAATTTACGGGCGACGAAAAAACAAGCGTGTCGCAAATCGGCGGAAAACTCCCTGCATATAGCGTAAAAAGTAATAGCGTAACCGTTGAATTTACGAAAAACGGCGGGATTTTGCTCCTCCTGATGAAAGACCGCTATACCGACGAGGAAAAAATCTCCGTCAGGACAGCGGCGAAAAATGCAGTAAAATTCTTAAATGATAACGGCTTTATGAGTATGCGCGAAAGCTACTACGAAAAAGAGGGTGGAAGCGTTGTTATAAACTACGCATATCAGCAGGACGAGTACACCGTTTTCCCCGACCTTGTAAAAGTGAAGGTCGCGCTCGACAACGGTGAAATATTGGGGTTTGAAAGCCGTGGATATGTGATGAATCACACCTATCGCTCTATTCCCAAGGCTAAAATTACAAGCGAAGAAGCACTTTCAAATGTTAATCCGCACCTTACCGCGCAGGAGGTCAGCCTCGCTATGATTCCGCTTGAGGATGGAAGTGAAGCACCCTGCTGGCAAATAAAAGGAGTGGTCGCAGGCAAGCATTTTTTGATGTATGTCAATACGCAGACGGGATATACCGAAGACATACAAATATTATTAGAGAGTGAAAACGGCGTTTTAGCTGTTTGAAAAATATGATAGTACAAACCTCGGAAAAAGCCTCTCTTTTTGGAAAATCCTCTAGATTTACTAATATACACGGGGCAGTTTTTGTGTAACAAAAACTGCCCCGTCCCCAAACTGTACGCTACCGGGGAAATCAACCCCAAACTGTGCAGCAGCGGAGCTAATGGGAGGGAGGCTTTTTTGTTAAAGTCGGGCGGCTTTTCAATTTGAGGCGCGCGATTATCGCGCGATAATAAAGTTGACATATTCTTCGCTTCACTTTAGAAAACCAAAAGGTTTTTCTGCAGTTTCGAGGAAGGGTGTTGTTTTTTACTGAATAAATATACAAAAAACTTGCATTAAAAGGAAAGATGTGATAGTATATTTTGTGTATTTCTATTTTTAAAGGAGACTTATAATGAAGGGT
>JAZRFX010000067.1:0-2042 GCA_045643845.1 Clostridia bacterium
GTTTACCAATTCTGCATCTGAATCCGTGTGCCTCCCATCGGCTTCTGCTTCAGCGCAGACCGCACTATTTAAAACAAAAACGCGTGTATCGTATGTTGCACGCGTTTTGTTATTCAAGGGTTCCATATTTTAATTTTATTCGTTCGAGTTTTTCTATCATTGCACCTGCGCAGGTGTAGAGGAAAAAGGCGGTTGATACGCCGTGAATCACATTGAAGCCAACACCTGCCGCGAGAACTGAAAGAAGATATTCCCAAGTCGGATGCGATACATACGAAAGGAAGCTCATATCCGCTATCGGCCCGTAAAAGACAAATATTGAAATTATGCCGAAAATTGAAAGTGTCAGCTTTGTTTTGCGGACTTTATTATTGTGGAAAATCAGTCCTGCAAGGAAGCCCACCGCCGCGAAGCCAAACATCTGCCACGGAGTCCACGGGCCCTGACCGAAATAGAAATTTGACACAAAGGCACTTATAGCGCCTGTCAAAAATCCACTTTCCGCGCCGAAACAAATTCCCGTAATTATAACTACCGCCGCGAGGGGCTTAAACTGCGGAAGCACCGCGAATGCAATTCTTCCTGCGATAGCGATTGCACACAAGACGCTTATCACGACTGTTTCGCGTGTTGAAGGTTTGCGCTTTTCAAACGAAAGTGCAAATGGAATCATCGCCTCAAGCACGATAATAAGGCTTATGAAATAATACTTTTTATCGTCAAAAATGTAAAGTCCGAGAAGTACTGTCAGCGGAATCAAAATCAAAAGAACAAGGGCACTTAAAAGAAGACCTCTTCCCTTTTTTCGTTTTTGAGTATTTATTTTAATATCCTGGCTGAGGTTTTTTTGAGGAATCAGTAAATTTGCGCCGATACCAAAAGAAAGAATTATCCCGAAATCAACCGCATAAATTCGCCAGTCGTTATAGATATCTCGAATTTTTACGATAAGGAGTATTCCCAGCGCGAAAAAAAGCGTACTTGTTATATAGTTTAAAAGCCTGCTCTTTTTTTGCGGTTTTTGGGGAGTTTCCTTCTTTTCCTTGATTTCAGGCGAGGTAAAATTTACCTCGGACTCTTCGCCTCCGCATATCTTTATAATATCCTCGGTCGTGATGCAGTTATCAATAATTCCGCGCGACATACGATTTGCGGCGGTTGTATAAAAGCTCTTGCCCGAGAAAAATTCAAACGGTGTATTTTCGCTTACAATACCGCCGTCGAAGAACATCGCGCAACGGTCAGCGTACTTTGCGCAGAACTCGATATCGTGCGAAACCATAACAATTGTAACGCCACGAGCTTTAAGAGATGCGAGTATTCCCGAAAGCTTGTTCTTGAAATGGGCATCCATACCCTTTGTCGGTTCGTCAAGAAGGAGTATTTCGGGGTTTGTCAGTAGCACTTTCGCAAGAGCAACGCGCTGCATTTCGCCGCCCGAAAGGTCGTAAGGGTGCCTTTCTAAAAGATGTGAAAGCTCGCACAGCGATACGATTTCAAAAAATCTTTCGTCACCTTTTGAAAGCATACTCTTTATATCTTCTTCAACGGTTTTTCCCGTGAAAAGTGTCTGCGGATTTTGAGGAAGTAAGCCTATTTTTCCATCCGCGATAATTTTCCCGCGATATGGCTTATTGATTTTTGAAATGAGCGAAAGCGTGGTCGTTTTACCGCTGCCGTTTCCGCCTAAAATTGCATAAAGCTCGCCTTTTTTAATATCGAGGTTGAGCGCTTTTATAACATCGGGCGAATCCTTTTCGTACCTGAAATAAATATCCTTCATTTTAAGGACAGTTTCGCCGCATGTTTTTTTGTTTTCCTTTTCGATTTTATTTGGGGAGTGGTCATTTAAGAAGTTTTCGAGGAATCTCCTGCCTTCCCTGACGGTTACGGGAGATGCGCCGTCTTTTTTGAGTGAAGCGAAAACGCGCATAGCACAAGGCATAGCCGAGAGCATAGTGCTCTTTCTCTTTTCAAGCACCGCGGGGGCATCTTCGGGTTTTCCGCAAAAGGCGATTTCCCCTTCGTCAAGCACCACCATT
>JAZRFX010000068.1:0-3026 GCA_045643845.1 Clostridia bacterium
CTGACCATCCTTATACTTGATGTTTGCGCGTCTTGACTGGAAGTCTTCAAAGTTACTGCATGAAGAAATTTCAACATATCTGCCGTAAGAAGGCATCCAAACTTCGATATCGTACTTCTTTGCAGCTGTGAAACCAAGGTCACCGATGCAAATCTGAACAACTCTGTAAGGAAGATCAAGTCCCTGGAGAACGCTTTCAGCATCGCGTGTAAGCTTTTCGAGTTCTTCGTATGATTCTTCGGGCTTCGCAAACTTAACAAGCTCTACCTTGTTGAACTGATGCTGACGGATAAGGCCGCGTGTATCTCTACCTGCGCTACCTGCTTCAGCGCGGAAGCAAGCAGTGTATGCAACATGCTTGTTGGGAAGCTGGCTGCCGTCTAAAATTTGCTCGCGGTACATATTTGTAACGGGAACTTCAGCTGTGGGAACGAGGAAATAATCGGTGTTTGCAACCTTGAATGCATCTTCCTCAAACTTGGGGAGCTGACCTGTACCGACCATTGAATTTCTATGCACCATAAAGGGAGGAAATACCTCTGTATAGCCGTTTGTGTCAGTATGAGTGTCGAGGTAGTAGTTGATTACGGCTCTCTCAAGCTTTGCGCCGAGGTCCTTGTAAACTGTGAAACGAGCGCCTGTAATCTTTGCCGCTGTATCGGGATCGAGGATGCCTAAATCCTTACCGATATCCCAATGAGCCTTGGGTTCAAAGCCGAAATTCTTGGGCTCGCCAAACTTTCTGATTTCAATATTATCCTCGTCTGTATCGCCGTCGGGAACGGATGCGTCGGGAATGTTGGGGATTGTAAGCATTGTGCGGTTGAGCTCTTCCTCAACTTCACGGATCTTTTCGTCAAGCTCCTTGATTTTGCCTGAAATTTCCTTCATTTCAGCAAAAACTGCAGTTGTGTCCTTGCCTTCCTTCTTCATCATAGGAATCTGCTTTGTAACCTCGTTCTGCTTCGCCTTGAGAGCTTCCGCTTCAACGAGGAGCGCACGGCGCTTGTCGTCGATTGCGATAACTGCGTCGATGTCAACATTTTCCTTTCTTCTGCCGAGGGCTTCCTTAACCTTTTCAGTTTCGGTTCTTATAAGTTTGAGATCTAACATGTAAAAACTTCCTTTCAGTTTATATAACACTTAATTTAACAAATCAACGAGTCTTGTCAGGTCTTTGACGCTGTAAAACTCGATTTCGATTTTACCCTTGTGCTTACCTTTGATTTTTATCTTCGTTCCGTACTTTTGCGCAAGCATACGCTCAACATCGGGGTACGAGGTTTCTTTATCCTTCTTTTTGGAAATCGGTTTTTCTTTTCCTAAATCCTCAACCTGCCTTACGGTAAGCCCTTCCGCAACGATTCTCTTTGCGGCGAGAACTCTCTTTTCGCCTTCAGGGAGAGCAAGAAGTGCTCTCGCATGGCCCATTGTAAGCTTGTTCTGGGCAAGCATTTCCTTTATTTCATCCTCAAGAGCGAGGAGGCGAAGCATATTTGCGATGTTGCTACGGCTTTTGCCTACTCTTTCGCTCACCTTATCCTGCGTCATGGAAAACTTTTCCATAAGAGTTTTGTACCCGAGAGCTTCTTCGATAGGATTGAGGTCTTCTCTCTGCAAATTTTCTACGAGAGCAACCTCGGCAATTTGCAGCTCGTCGTAGGTTCTTACGATTGCGGGGATTTCACTGAGCCCTGCAAGACGGCTCGCACGCCATCTGCGTTCGCCCGCGATGATGCTGTAGTAGCCGTTTTCGCCCTCAACCACGATAATCGGCTGTATTACGCCGTGTTCGGAGATTGAGTTGGCGAGTGCCTGAAGCTGTTCGCGGTCAAAATTCTTTCTGGGCTGGTCGCGCCTTGGTTCGACAAGGCTTACTTTTATCATTTTAACGCCGTCCGCCTGGGCGGAATTTTCCGCCTCGGGAATGGTCGTCTGTGCAAAAAGGGCGTCGAGCCCTTGTCCCAGTCCTCTCTTCATATTATTCCTCCTGCGCGCCAAGGAATTCGGAAGCAAGTTCAGAATATGCCTCCGCGCCCTTCGACGCTTCATCATAATATATAACGGGTTTTCCAAAGCCCGGAGCCTCGGAAACGCGTACATTTCGGGGGATTATGGTCTTATATACCTTTTCAGGGAAGAAGCGCTTAACCTCATCAACAACCTGCACAGCGAGATTTGTTCGCGCGTCGTACATGGTCATCGCGATTCCTTCTATATAAAGGTCGGGATTTAAAGCCTTCTTTATCTTTTTGATTGTTTCGACAAGCTGACTTACACCCTCAAGCGCGTAGTATTCGCATTGAATGGGAATAAGAACGCTGTCCGCGGCAGTAAGTGTATTTATTGTTATGAGTCCGAGTGAAGGGGGAGAGTCGATGAAAATGTAATCAAACTGCCCCTTTACCGTCGAAAGCGCTTCCTTAAGCCTGTTTTCGCGTCCCATAACACTGATAAGTTCGATTTCCGCGCCTGAAAGATTGAGGTTCGACGGGCAGACGAAAAGTTTTTCGTAATCCGTTTCAAAAACAACATTCTCGGCGTTTTCCTCGTTAACAAGGCAATCATAGACGGTTTTTTCGCATCTGCGCTTGTCAACTCCGAGTCCGCTTGTAGAGTTTCCCTGCGGATCTATGTCAACAAGGAGAACCTTCTTTCCCATTTTCGCAAGACAAGCCGCCAAATTGACGGTTGTCGTGGTTTTTCCAACGCCGCCCTTCTGGTTGGCGACAGCTATTATTTTACCCATTTGGCGCACCTCCCTGCCTGTAAAATTCAAGCTTGTTTGTATTATATCACAAAAATGTTTCACGTGAAACATTTTTTTCAAAAAAATAGAGCATTTTTCAAAAAAATGCTCTATTTGGCTATTTTTATGACGAATTCAGTTGTATTTTCGGTGTCAATTCGGGTTAATTCGGCTTTTGCTCCGTTTCTTTTTAATAATTCAACCGTTTCCGTAACTGTATTTATGTAGAGAGGAGTTTTGTCGCGTTCTCGTTCACGGTCTTTTCGCGAAGCTGTTT
>JAZRFX010000069.1:0-7346 GCA_045643845.1 Clostridia bacterium
ACAGTGATTTTGCAAAGTCAATATAAAACGATTATTTCAAAAAAAGTTACCGATATGCTTGACAAGTATAAAATGATATGTTATACTCTAAACGACGATACGGAATATAAATTCTAATAATCGGCTAAATTAATCGAACTAACGCGAAATGAGGATGTTGTAAAATGAACGTATTAAATTACACACAAAAATTAAAACATTATCCCGATGTACTCACTACTGATCAGGCGGCTCAAATTCTTAATGTCAGCAAGAAAACAATCTACATGGCGATTAAGAACAAGGAGCTTCACGCCGTAAAGATTGGTCGTGAATACAGGATAGTGAAATCTAAACTGGTAGAAATGCTGGTATCGTAAGGAGGTTTTCATTTGACAAAAGAAATTAAGGTTTCAGGACACCTGGAGGTTATAAAGGGTACATACCATATGAAAATCTCCTGGGTGTCCGCAGAGGGCAAAAGGCAACGAAAATCAAGAAGCACAAACCTTCCTGAGCGCGGTAACAAAAAACGCGCTCAGGATATGCTGATTGACTTCCAACGAGAGCAGGAGGCGGAACTTGTTGCTCACGGCAATAGCGTAAGGGACATTTATTTCACCGACTATATGAAACAATGGCTTGAAAAAATGAAACTTCAAATCCGACCTACTACTTACAGTGGATATCGCGATAATGTCTACGGAGTAATAATTCCCTACTTCGCCCCGTTGAAGCTCAAACTCAGGCAGGTAACCCCCAAGCACATTCAGGACTTCTACACTAAGCAGATGGGACGAGTTAAGGGCGCAACCGTCAAAAGTTATCACGCAAATATCCACAAAGCATTCAAGGATGCAAGAAAATTACAACTCATTGACACAAACCCTATGGAATGTGTCGACCCTCCCAGGAAGATACCGTTCCACGGACAAACCTACACCGTAGAGGAGGTACAGAAAATTTTATCCCTGGTAAGTGGCAGCATTTACGAAATACCGATAACTATGATGCTGGTTTACGGACTCCGCCGAGAAGAAGCGGTCGGTCTTAAATGGCAGAATATCGATTTCGATAAGGACACCTTCCTGATTACACACACCGTAACCGAAACAAAGGTTAACGGTCACCTGCAAGTTATCAGGGAAGACCTGACCAAGAATAGCAGCAGTTATCGTTCTCTCCCCCTGGTACCCGAGGTCAAAGAATTGCTCTTAAAAAAGAAGCAAATCATCTATGATAGCCGAAAGTTATACAGGAGATGTTACCACCGCCAAGATTCAGACTATGTATGTGTGAATGAGTTTGGATATTTGATTAAACCAAGAACATTATCGGATAACTTCAAGCGGATTATTCGCCAGAATAACATCCACGACTTAAGACTTTATGATTGCAGACATACTGCGGCAAGCCTGATGCTGAAAAACGGTGTCAATATGAAGCAGATTCAGTTGATGCTTGGACACAGCGATTACGGAACAACCGCAAATACTTATTCTCATCTTGAGTACAAAGATAAGATCCCTGCAGCAAAAACAATGGAGAAAATAATCTATGGTAAAGAAAAGGAAGCCAATCAGGGCAAATCAAAGTAAATTCGAGCAAAACAAACCACATTCTTGGCAAAGCAAATGCGGGCTTGCAAACCTGCAAACCCGCATCACTACTGGCGGAGTGGGTGGGATTCGAACCCACGTGCCCGTGAAGGCAAACGCATTTCGAGTGCGCCCCGTTATGACCACTTCGATACCACTCCAAATATTAAATTTTAGGTGTTTCAGCCCCGGCAAAATTAGAAAAAAGCTAATTTTAAGGCAAATAGCAGGGCAAAACGGACAAACACAATTATAATTTAAGACCACAGAATCCCCATAAAATCGGGGTTTCAGCCTACGAGAGTTCCAATGGATATCGAGGCTTTCGAGTCAGCCCCGTTATGACCACTTCGATACCTGACCGTGTTTTTAGTTTTTCTTGTTTTCGCGCAAGGAGGCGAAAAAGTCTTTAAGCATTGTGGTGCATGTATCTTCCATAATGCCGCCGTAAACCTTTGTAGTGCTGCCGAAATATGATTTGGAGAAAAGGTCAATCCTTCCCCCTGCTGCGCCGTATTCCGCGTCGTATGCGCCGAAGTAGACGCTTCTCATTCGTGAATTTATAATTGCGCCGCTGCACATTACGCAAGGCTCAAGAGTTACATATAAGTCGCAGTCGGAAAGTCGCCAATCCGAGAGAAGCTCTGCCGCTTTTCTGATTGCAACGATTTCAGCATGAAGTGTAGGATCATGGGAAACATTGCGAAGATTATGTCCTGTTGCGATAACCTCGCCATCTTTTACGATTACTGCGCCGACGGGCATTTCGCCTTCCTGTGCGGCGATTTTTGCTTCCTCAAGCGCTATTTTCATAAACTTGTTTTCCATTTCCTCACCTCGATTATATTAGCATAAACTGACTTGTAAGTCAAGATGTTAACGCTGATTGTTAAGGATAACAGCCGATGCAAAAAGCATCGGCTGAATTTTTTAACCTAATTTTTTGAGTTCTTTCTCGACATCTTCACGAGTGATTGTAATTACGCTTGTAAATCTGCAATCAAGTGCCTTTTCAAAGTTTTCGCGCGCACCATCGATATCGCCCATTCTTTTAAGAACGAGGCCGTAGTTATAGTACGGCATAGGTGTCAGCTGCGTAGTTTTCAAAAGAACGCTGTAAACCTCTTTTGCTTTTTCATATTCGCCCATAAGAAGATAAAGCTCGCCAAGATTATCGGCTATTGTTTTATCTGAATCGTTATAGTCATACGCTTCAAGCATAAAGGGAAGCTCTCTTTCAAAATCGCCGTCGCGTTTCGCTCTGTCAAGATATAAAACGCCGAGTGTTCCGTAGGTGTTTGTTGCGAACATCTTGCTGTGAACTTCCTCGAGAATTTCTATTGATTCCTCAAGGTTTCCTTCCTTCCAAACGAGAACCGCAAGGTTGTGCTTTGCATTCATTTTGTTTTCTTCGCTTGAACGCTTGGAATTTATGATTTCGGTAAGAATTCTTTTTCCCTTTTCAAAAAGGTTTTCACGCAAGCAGAATGCTGAATACGCGAGTTTACACGCAGGAGTCATATCGCCCGTCTTATACGCTTTTTCATAGAGCTTTTTTGCTTTTTCAACATTGCCTTTTACAAAGTAATGCTGATTGGCTGACTGTGTCATAAGTATCGCGCGCTTTGAATAGCACAAGCATGCGATAAGTACTGCCACCACACCAAATGCAGCAAGAATGCCGAATGCGTTATTAATCATATATAAAGCCACAAATAACGCTGCTGCGTAAAGTATCTTTTTCATAATTGCACCTTCTTACAACTCTGCAGAGCCTGTTGTTCTGGGGAAGCTCATAGCATCGCGGATATTCTGAATACCTGTGATGTACATAAGCGCTCTTTCAAAGCCGAGGCCAAAGCCTGCGTGCTTTGCTGTGCCGTAACGACGAAGGTCAAGATACCACCAGTAATCCTTGGGATCAAGGCCGAGTTCTTCCATACGCTTTTCAAGAAGGTCAAGGCGCTCTTCACGCTGAGAACCGCCGATGATTTCGCCAACTCCCGGAACAAGACAGTCCATAGCTGCAACAGTCTTTCCGTCGTCGTTCATACGCATATAGAATGCCTTGATATCCTTGGGATAATCCATAACGAATACGGGGCGCTTGAAAATCTTTTCAGTAAGATAGCGCTCGTGCTCTGTCTGAAGGTCGATACCCCATTCAACGGGATATTCAAACTTTTCGCCACTTTCCTGAAGGAGCTTGATTGCTTCAGTATATGACACGCGACCAAAGTCGGAGTTAAGCACTGTATCAAGTCTTTCAAGGAGTGTGTTATCGATGAACTTATTGAAGAACTGCATTTCTTCGGGAGCGTTATCAAGAACATACTTGATTATGTACTTGAGCATATCTTCCGCAAGCTGTGCGTCGTCTTCAAGGTCTGCAAAAGCGATTTCAGGTTCTACCATCCAGAATTCCGCACCGTGACGGGGAGTGTTACTCTTTTCCGCACGGAATGTAGGACCGAATGTGTAAACGCCGCCAAGCGCCATTGCGTGTGTTTCAACATTGAGCTGACCGCTTACTGTAAGATTTGTAGCCTTGCCGAAGAAATCCTGAGAAAAGTCGATACTGCCGTCTTCCTTTCTGGGAGGATTCTCGATATCAAGAGATGTTACGCGGAACATCTCGCCCGCACCTTCACAGTCGCTTGATGTGATGATGGGAGTGTGAACATATACAAAACCTCTTTCATTAAAGAAAGAATGAATTGCATAAGCAAGAATACTTCTTACGCGGAAAACTGCGGAGAATGTATTTGTTCTCGGACGAAGATGCGCAATTGTACGAAGGTATTCGTTTGAATGACGCTTCTTCTGGAGAGGATAATCGGGAGTTGATTCGCCCTCGATTTCAGCAACATCTGCATTAAGCTCGAAGGGCTGTTTTGCATCGGGAGTAAGAACGATAGGACCTTCAAAATAAACGGCGCTACCTACATTGAGTGATGCAATTTTATCGTAATTTTCAATCTTGTCCTTTTCGATTACAACCTGAAGGCAGTCAAAGAAGCTACCATCGTTGATTGAAACGAAGCCGACATTGTTATTTGCGCGGATTGAACGAATCCAACCTGCAACGCGCACCTTTTCCCCGTTTTTGAGGTCGGTGCTTCTGAAAAGCTGTTTTATTGTAGTACGTTTCATAACTTTTCACCCTTTCCGTATATTTCAAAAAAAGTGTCACACCCCCAAATTTGCCTTTGAGGGCGTGACAGCCTATACGAAGCAATAGTTAGTCTTCGCAACATTCGCTGCAATTTTCGCAATCGCAGTCAAATTCGATTTCGATTTCTTCCTCACAGTTGGGGCAAGTAATCTTATCGCAGTTTTCAAGAGTTTCAAGGTCAAGGTAAAGAAGGTCGCCGCAAGAGGGGCATTCTACCTCAAACTCGTCTTCATCGAGTTCGTCTTCATCGTAGAAGATGTCTTCGATTTCTGCAAGATCTTCGTCAACTTCATCAAGCTGAGCCTGAATGTCGTCCTGAATTTCTTCGATTTCTTCAATTTCGTCTGCAATATCTGCGATAGCTTCAACAATTGCCATGAGAAGCTTGCCTTCTTTAGTGGTTTCGTCAATATCAAGACCTTCTGCAAGGCCGCTGATATATGCCATTTTTTCTGTTAAATAGCTCATATTAACCTCCAAATTTTTTAATTATGCACGACCAAGGTATTCGCCTGTACGGGTATCAACCTTGAT
Source organism: Clostridia bacterium (assembly GCA_045643845.1). Taxonomy (GTDB): domain Bacteria; phylum Bacillota; class Clostridia; order UMGS1883; family UMGS1883; genus UMGS1883. Next base: position 5,287 of record JAZRFX010000069.1, read on the forward strand.
TGTTTCGCCATTGTCAATGAACAGGGGAACCTGTACAACTGCACCTGTTTCAAGTGTAGCGGGCTTTGTAGCACCTGTAGCAGTGTTACCTGCGAATCCGGGCTCTGTTTCTGTGATTGCAAGCTCTACAATGTTCGGAGGCTCGATAGCAAAGATATTTCCCTTGTAGGAAAGAATCTTAACCTGCATATTCTCCTTAACGAACTTAAGAGCATCACCGAGCTGATCGGGGCTAACGGGAATCTGTTCGTAGCTTTCGGGATCCATGAAGTAGAAAAGATCACCGTCGTTGTAAAGATATTCCATATCCTTACGGTCGATGTGTGCCTTGGGCATCTTATCTGTGGGGTTGAAAGTCTTTTCAACCACACCACCGGAAATTACGTTCTTAATCTTTGTTCTTACGAACGCTGCACCTTTACCGGGCTTAACATGCTGGAATTCGATAATCTGGTATACGCTACCATCATATTCAAATGTTACGCCATTTCTAAAATCGCCTGCTGAAATCATTTTAATACTTTCCTTTCGTAAATAAAATTACCTATGTTATAGTTTACAACATTTTCCACAAAATATCAAGTATTTTTTTAATTATTTATATAAGTTTCAGAAGAGTTTCGCCATCCCCGATGTATTCATCGGCAATAAGGCTCATTTCTTTCTGTCCGTAGTTGTATTTGTCATAAATTGCAACGGTTTTCATACCGATTTTCTTTGCGGTTTTTATTGCTGTAAGAGAGTCTTCAAAAATGCAGGTTTCGGCTATACCTGTCCCGAGATAATCCAGCGCAAGAAGATATACGTCAGGCTCTTCTTTGCCCTTCCCTACTTCTTCGCAGGAAAATACTTCTCCGAAATATTCCGCTATGCCAAGGTGCTTAAGTGTTATTAAAATATGCTCCTTGGTGGATGCAGAAGCAACACACATCTTTATCCCTTTGATTCTGCAATGTTCCAGAAACTCTTTTGCACCATCTTTCAACTTTACATCCGTCAGATAAAATTTACCCAATTTTTGGAGGGCATATTCTGCAAGATCTTTGTCGTCGGGAACAATGTGATAGATGGAGTTAAGGTAGCACATTGCATCATAGAGAGTCAAGGTACGCATATTCTTGTCTTCTTCGGGAGTGGGACGAAACTTCTTTCCATCCATAAAATTCTCACCCAGGTCGTCCCACAGAACATCCCAGAAAATCAGGGAATTCACCAATGTTCCGTCCATATCGAATATTGCACCTTTAATGTTATCAAGCATCGTTTTTCTCCTTATTTAAGAAGGTATCCTCTGGTATAGAGAGCAGGTTTTTCAATATTGACCTTCCCCTTGTACATAGCGATTGTATTTTTCGTTTCGTCACCTGATTCGGTTGTGAAAACAAGCCTTACACCGCTTACACCACTTCTGTAAACGTCCTTCATTTTGTCAGCCATGAAAGTCACACGGGAATTAAGAACGGTATTAAGGTGGGTTACTTCATCACCCAATATAGTAAAGTAAGCACCCGTTTTGTCTTTTATGCTGATGGGGTTACTGCAATCGCACTTTCCCGTGATACCTCGGATAAGGCAGGCGCGACTTGTCATAACAGTCTGATAACCGTGGCAGAGAATTTCGCAAGGAACATCGGTTTTCTCTGTAATTGCGTTTATTTCCTGAAGAGAAAGTTCGGGAGAAAGCGTAACTGAAGAACACATTTCCTTTAATGTTTCCACACTTACGCTGTTGTATATGTTATTTCCCCAATCGGCAAAAACTTGTCTTCCCTGCTTTTTCGCAAGGGATAACATACCGGGAGAAGACGCATAAACGCCATATTCCGCGGGGATTTTTTCAAGCTGATTTTTAATTCCTTCATCATCCGTAACAACGTTGGGAAGAAGTATACAGCACCTTTCATCGGGGGTGATTTTTCCCCATAAGGAAATGGGCACCAGAACTCTGTCGGCATCTTTTGCCGCATAAAACTGTTCTTCTGTTCTTACCTGCACGGCGATATAGGGTTTTACGGAAGTTTTCTGTTTCTTTTCGGGATAGTCAAAGGAGAAGGTTTCTT